>CBDVBL010000105.1:0-6980 GCA_965372205.1 uncultured bacterium | reverse complement strand
ATCGGTGGGTTATGTGTGCGGAAAAATATCGATATACGACAGACTCGAAGCGGTGGGACGGGGGTTAATTCAGTCCATCCCTACCATCTGGAGGAGTATCCCTACCGGATGGAATTCGGCACCCTCAACACTATCGGTATCGCCTCGCTGATGGCCGGGCAAGATTGGATTGACGAGACCGGCATAGAGAATATTCACGCCCATGAAATGAGACTGGCTCGAAAACTGGTGGATGGTTTCAGAGAGATTGACGGTGTTGTCATCTATTGCTGCGACGATATGGTCAACCATCTATCGACGGTTATGATCAACGTAGACGGTATGGATGCCGGAAACGTGGGGATAATGCTGGATGCCGAGTTCAATATCGCCACCAGAACCGGCCTGCACTGCGCTCCCCTGGTACATAAGCAGATAAACACTCTGGGACTACACGGAGGGGTGCGGTTCTCTATCGGGGCATTTAATACTGACAAGCAGGTAAACTGTGCCATTGAGGCCATCACTGAAATCGGGCTTATTTAAAGACCCGGTATCAAGAAAATCATATTAACCTGCGATGATTATGCAGTCCAATAACCGGTAATAAAAATTAGAATCATTCTCTGAAACGCTGTTTTGTAAATGCTTATAGGTGACACGTTGCGGTCGAAGATACGAAACGGTTTGACATAAATTTCACAAAGTTCTATATTGATTTCTGATAGTAATGGGCCTATCTGTCGGGGGTTTGTGATGTCGGTGGGTTTTAAAATTCTGAGGGGTTTTTACCATGAAATGGATTAAAAACCTCTTCGGGAAATCCGAGCAGGTTTCCGATCATTCATTAGATATTATCCAGGCCAAGTTCAACAACTTCCTCGAGGTCCTTCATAATAATAATACGGCCTTGAAAAATATCAGCGATATGGAGGAAAAACTTCAAGGGGAGTATCTATTCGACCTGAATTATATACGTACTCTGGTGGCCGAAATTAGAAAAGGCGTCACCGCCATTATCAACAATATGATAGCCCTGGGCGGCGACAAGTATAAGAAGCTGAGCGAATGTTATATGCAAATCGACTCGCAGATCACCAGGATTCTCCCCGGGGGCCGTCCCATAGAAGAGGATTCTTTCATAAGGTTTCTTGATCATATAAGGCGGGAAAACGCCTACAGCGTGGGAAGCAAAAACGCCCAGTTGGGAGAGATGAAATCGAGGCTGGATCTGCCGGTACCCGACGGTTTCGCCATTACCGCCTGGGCTTATAAGCATTTCATAGATACCAACGACCTGCAGCATAGAATAAATGAGTTCATACGATCGCTGGATATAAGGAGTTACGAAGACCTGCAAAACGTCAGCGGCCGGATTCAGAAGATGGTAACAAGCGCCCCTATTCCGGACGATCTAGCCGACGAAATCACCGATAGCTATAAAAACCTCAGGGAAAGCAATCCCGGAGCAAGGTTCGCGCTTCGCTCCAGCGCTATCGGTGAAGACACCGAGTTCAGTTTCGCCGGCCAGTATCAATCGGTGCTGAACGTAAGAGCCGAAGAGCTATTGAAGTCGTACCGGGATGTGCTGGCTAGCAAATTTACGCCCCAGGCTATTTATTACTTCTTGAGTCATTCGATGTCGGAAAACGAACTCGCCATGTGTGTCGGCTGTATTGTCATGGTTAACACCAAATCGAGTGGTGTGATATATACCCGTGACCCGGTAGGCACCGACAAGGACAGCGTAGTCATAAACTCCATTTTCGGATTGGGGAAATACCTGGTTGATGGTACCATCTCACCTGATATTTACAGGGTATCCCGGGCGGAAAACTCCCTTAAAGAAAAATTGATACTATATAAAACCCGCAGGCTGGAAATCCATCCGGAAGGTGGGACTATCGACTCAGTGCTGCCATACGAGACCGGCAACCGACCCTCGCTAACAGATGATGAAGCGATTCAGCTTGCAGAGTTGGCGGTAAAGATAGAGGAACATTACGGATGTCCCCAGGATATTGAATGGGCCATAGACCAGGGCGACAAAATCTTTATTCTCCAGACCCGCCCACTGAGAGTGATAAAGCCGCCGGATGAAGAAGTAAAGGTTGACGTATCAGGTTTTGAGCAGCTTGCGGGGGGGGGGTTCACAATCTGTCCCGGGGCGGGGGGCGGGCCGGTTTACAGGATATCATCGGTCAATGACCTCCAGGACGTCCCGACCGGGGCTATCCTTATAACGCCGCATTCTTTTCCGGGTATAGTGACCGTAATGGGCAAGATTAACGGATTGATCGCCGAAACCGGAGGTATGGCCAGCCATATGGCCACTATCGCCAGGGAGTACGGCATCCCGGCCATCGGAAATATGAAAGAAACCGGGATGCTCAAAACCGGCGATATTGTAACCCTCGATTCTACAGTCACGACAATCTATAAAGGCATACACGAGGAACTTATTGAAAAAAGGAAACCGAAGCGGGATCTGTTTGAGGATCTGGATATTTATAATATACTGAAGCAGATAACAAATCACATAGCGCCGTTGCATTTGTTAAACCCGCAGGATGCCGAATTCGTTTCGGAAAATTGCCGCACCTTTCATGATATTACCAGGTTCTGTCATCAGAAAGCTATGGAGGAAATGTTTTACGGCGCCAGCGAATTGAAAAACAAGGATAGAATCAGCTGCCGACTCAAATCCGAGATTCCGCTGGATGTTAATATAATCTATATCGATAGAGGAATCCCGAAGAATGAAAAAGACAGATGGATCGATGAGAAAAAAATCGGTTCGGTGCCCATGGACTCATTCTGGCGGGGAGTATTGCATGAAGGATGGCCGGCCCCCGCCAAGCCGCTGGATATGAAAGGGTTTTTCGGCGTATTAGCCACAACCATGACCCGGTCCGAGGATGAAAGGTTTTCGGAAAAAAGCTTCGCCATTCTAAGCAACGAATATATGATACTGAGCCTGAGAATGGGATATCATTTTTCCACAATTGAGGCAATGGTGACCAACGAGGAAAACAAGAATTATATCCGGATGGAATTCAAAGACGGCGGCGCCAACATAGAAAGAAGGATCCGGAGGATAAAGCTATTGACCGATATCCTAACAAAAGCCGGATTTGAAAACTACAGCAAAGGCGATTTTCTGGATTCCAGATTATCGTACCAGGACGCCGAGTCAACCAGGGACGCATTGCACCTGCTGGGCAGATTGACTGTATTAACCAAGCAGCTGGACATGGCATTATCGAACGATGCCATCACGAAATGGTATACCAACGATTTTCTTAAAAAGCTCGGTATGACTACGGACGGTGATTAACAATGAAGATCTCTTCCGGCGTTCTTCGTAAAATTCTCAGCGTCATCTTCGCGATAAAGCATTTCGCTCTTATCGCCTCCCTGGTTTTTTTCGTGATAATCAGCGTGGCGCTGTATCTCATATTCGAGAACGCGCAGATCATGCTTTCTAGAATCAACACCGATTTCAACCAGATGCAGCTGGTTCTGGCCCACCAGGCCTCCACCCAAATAGACTCGGATCTTACGGCCATAGGCAAAGAACTGGAGATTCTGGGAAGGCATATTAAAGGGACGCCCGATGATATTATTAATTCCTCAATTATGACCTTTAATGAGCGAACCTATCTGAAAGGCGTGTTGGCCGCGGGTTTGATAAATTCGAAAAACGAACTTTTACAATACTCCGAGTTTGAGGGCGCGTCTTCACCATTTGATAAAGGTGAATTTGTTTACCGGGAACTGGCATCCCACCCCTCTTTAATTCTGGGTCCGCTGTTGCCTCTTGATAAAGACGACGGGGCCACCGTTATATACGGGTTTTTATGTCAGCCGGTTGAGCTTGCGGCGAACGACAAGGGAATTCTATTCGCCATAATCAATATCTCCAAACTGATAAAAAACTCCACTCAGAAAATCCAGTCCGGGAAGACCGGTTATGCCTGGGTTGTTAATAACTGGGGGATGTTTCTTTACCATCCGGAGAGCGATTTTATCGGCAAAAACGCGTTCGTGGCCCGCCAGGAACGCGAACCTTACATAAGCTTCGCGGCCATAAATGAAATAATGAAGGACAAAATGCTGAAAGGCCAGAAAGGCGTCGGAACATATGAAAGCGGATGGCATCGCGGTATAGAAGGCCCCATCACCAAACTGATCGCCTATACTCCTGTTAAGAGCGAGATACTCAATCCGTCGTCCGTATGGTCCGTAGCGGTGGCAGCGCCGACGACGGAAGTCGCCGAGGCCGTGCACGGAGTTTACATACGTCATATTACCGCCGAGGGCGCCATAATAACCGCCATGTTTATTTTCGGAATTCTAATCGCGTTATATCAATTCAGCACCTCCGAGATGCTCAAGCAACAGGTCAGCGAAAAAGAAGTGTTTATTTCCAGTATTCTCGGGAATTCACTGGACGCCATCGTTTTTATCGATACCGAGAACCGGATTAAAATCTGGAACCGAGGGGCGGAAAAGATATTCGGGTACTCGGCCGACGAGATGTTGGGAAAGACATTTCACAGGATCATTCCCCCCGAGATAGACGCGGATAAAGAACTTAAGAGCATCACGGATGAAGTGATGGAAAAGGGATATATCAGGCACCATCTGGCAAAACGAATCGCCAAAGACGGCAAACGCATAACAATAGATATCTCCCGCACACTGATCAGAAAAGAGGATGCCGAGATAATCGGGAGTACCATCATAATAAAGAATGTAACGGAAAAGATGGAGTTTGAGTCGAGGATATACAACACCGAAAAGCTCGCTTCAATCGGCAACCTTGCGGCGGGAGTGGCGCACGAGATCAACAATCCCCTGGCCATAATACTCGGCTTTGCCGACTTGCTGAAGGAAAAATTCGAGAAGGGCAGCCAGGAATACAACGACCTGTCCATGATAGAGGAAAACGCCAACAACGCAAAAAAAATAGTGGAAAACCTTCTGGGTTTCGCTCGGGTAACCGAGGGAATGACGGAAATTTTCGACGTTGTTCAGAGTATCGACATCGTTATCGGTATAGTCAAAAACACTCTCATTACCTCAAAAGTGGAACTGGTAACCGATATTCCGCAAACGCTTCCGAATATCCGTGGCGACGCCCGGGAATTTCAACAGGTTATTTTCAACCTGATAAATAACGCCCTGGCCGCCATGGAGGCCGAGGGAGGCACTATTACTATTTTCGGGTCCGAGAAGGATAATTGGGTTAATGTAAATGTTAGAGATACAGGTACGGGGATACCGGATAGGATCAAGGGGCAGATATTCGATCCTTTCTTCACGACAAAACAGGTCGGTAAAGGCACCGGCTTGGGGCTTTCGTTGTGCTACGGGATAATCAACAAATATGCAGGAAAATTGAGTTTCAAAAGCATATCTTCAGAGGATTTCCCCAACAGGCCCTCGGGATCGACATTCACGGTTTCATTTCCCGTCGCTGAAATAGCCGGTACAGCCGGGGAGGTAAAGGATGACTCGAAAAATATTAGCCATAGATGATGAGCTTAACATGCTGAAGCTTCTGGAGCGGATCATAGTCGATAAAACCCCTTACCAGATTACCACCTTGAACAATTCTATGGAACTTCCGGGTTTACTGAAAAACAAGGAATTCGATCTTATTATCACTGATCTGAAAATGCCCGGTATGGACGGTCTTGATGTCCTCAAGTTTATAAAGGAAAACAACCGCATGGAGGAGGTTATAATCATTACCGCCTTCGGATCGCTGGATTCGGCCACCGAGGCGCTGTCCAGCGGAGTGTTCGACTATATTACCAAACCGTTTAAAAAAGAAGAGATCATCAATATCATCCACAGGGCTATGCGCTGGCAGGAATGTAAAAAAGAGGCCTTTGAAGTGAGCGCTTTTTTCGAATCGGAGCCCATCAGCGCGGCTATTGATAAATTTCGAGCCGAATATATCGCCAGGCTGCTGGCAAGATGCAGCGATTCATTGGACGAGGCATCCCGGCGCTCGGGGCTGACAATTAAAGAGATAGTCGATATTACCGGTAAGAACAACCAGGCTGGCCAGACATGATTGCTGATTCCATTATCGAAGGAGGTGAGAGATGATTGCCGGGAAAAGGGCAGGCGATATAATGATACCGCTGGATGCTTATCCGCACATTCCCTACTGGTTTACTTTGCGCCAGGCCATGGCGGAGATAGAAAACACGGTAATAGATATTGAAGGTCAAAAATCACTTCCCCGTATTGTGCTTGTTTTCGATGAGAAATACAACCTTATGGGAATGGTAAGAAGGCGTGATATTCTAAGAGGTTTTCAGCCGGATTATGTAACCGCCGGATCCAGCGATTCTAAAAGACTATTCAATGTTGAGGTGGATCCCAATCTGATGGAGATGTCGTATGATATTCTCATAAAAAATATCAAAGACAGGGCCGAACAGCCAGTGAGCAAAATTATGATTCCCATTACGCGAACCGTGGAGTACGAAGATCATATCATGAAGGTTGTCAATGAAATGGTAACTTATAATCTCAGCCTGCTTCCGGTTCTCTGTGTCAGTGAAGTGGTAGGGGTGGTGCGTTCCGTGGATGTTTTTCATGAGATCGCGCACTACATTCTGTAATGTGTGGAATTTTTGACAAAACGGTATTGACAACATGACAAGTTCGGATGAATCTCCTCGAGGGGGCGGATTACCGCCCATTCCCAAAAATATATATCTCAGCAGGGTCGTAGAGAGAATTGATAAGAAAAGGCTGTTTTTTATCATTCTCGGGCTGGCGATGTTTTGCGCGGTTTACTGCTCTCCCTCCTGGAATGACGCCGTAGACCCGCAGGGGAAGCATTTCGTACTGACCCGCGAGGGCAAAGCCGCCATCGGCCTTTTCCTTCTGGCTGCAACCTGGTGGGTGTTTGAGGTAATTCCCATAGGCGTGACCAGCATTACCATAGGAGTATTTCAGGCCCTGTTCTTCATAAG
>CBDVBL010000104.1:0-6990 GCA_965372205.1 uncultured bacterium | reverse complement strand
TAATTCAAATATGCCCTCAAGGCCTTCGATCTTGAGGCATGCCTGAGCCGGCGAATCGCCTTCTCCTTTATCTGACGAACTCTTTCTCGGGTGAGCGAGAAACGTGCCCCGATCTCTTCAAGCGTCAGCGGCTTTGCATGGTTAAGACCAAAATAGAGGTTAATAACCAGAGCTTCCCTGGGAGAGAGGGTATCCAGCGCTTTTTCGATTTCCACGCGCAATGAATCGCTCAAGAGAGACTCATCAGGCGATGCCTGGTCCTCGTCCTCCAGGATATCGATCAGGCTATTATCCTCCGAAACCGAAAAGGGCGCATCAAGCGACAGATGCGAGTTGGATATCTTGAGAGTGTCGGCGACCTCCCCCTCGGTTAATGAAAGCTTCTTGGCAATTTCGTTAGCCGACGGTTCCCGGCCGAACTCCTGCTGGAGCGATGAGGAAATCTTGCCGATCTTATGCAAGGTTCCTACCCTGTTTAGAGGCAGCCGGACTATTCGCGACTGCTCTGCCAGAGACTGCAGGATAGCTTGCCGTATCCACCAGACGGCATACGATATGAATTTAAATCCCCTGGTTTCGTCAAACCTCTTGCCGGCTTTGATCAGGCCGATATTCCCTTCGTTGATCAGATCCGCCAACGACAATCCCTGATTCTGGTACTGTTTGGCTACGGAAACGACGAAACGCAGATTGGCCTTCGTTAATTTCTCCAGGGCCCTGTGATCGCCCTGCTTGATCCGTTTGGCCAACTCCACTTCTTCAGCGGCGTTTATGAGCGGTGTTTCGCCAATTTCTCGCAGATACAAATCTAACGATTTATCCTCGTCACGGTATTTCCTTATAGCCTTAGACAATCAATTATGCTCCTTTCGGGCAACGCCCCAATATCGCTCTGGTTAAACAACAACCATATAACCTAAAATGACTTATCCAAAGTTCCATTATTGCCGCTAGCTTTCAGGGATTACCGCTACAAAGATCTTGGAAACCCCTCTACCAATATAAAAAGAGATCGGCCTGGAGCTACCCCTCAAATCACCTGCAACATCGTAAAAATCACCGGCAGTTTCTATGTCCGTGCCGCCTATCTTGAGAATTATATCCCCGGCTCTCAAACCTGCGTCATCAGCCGGGCTGCCCGGTATGACCAATGTGATAAGAGCGCCGGGCACAACATCTACTCCGAATCGCTCGGTATTGGCCGCCGCAGGTGTTTCAACCTCGAGACCGAGCCACTCGTCATCCTCTCTTTCGCCTTCGGTCGATGGACGAGGGGCATCAACGTAATCCATTCTATCACCGAGTTCTACCTCGATATTCTTATAATTGCCGTTTCGCCAGACCTCCATCCGCGCCTCGCTGTCCGGCCCGGCATCCGCCACGAGAAAACGAAATTGCTGCGCGTCGGTTATCTTGATATCGTTGAATTTGACTATAACATCGCCTACTTTCAGCGCTGCCTTATCCGCCGGTGTACCCTTGTCAACTTGCGCAACCAGGATACCATCCGCTGAAGGCAGGCCATTAGCTTCCATCAATTCAAAGGTGATATCCTGCGGATAGATGCCCAGATACCCGCGAGAGACAATCCCCGATTCCTTGAGCTGTTCGGCCACTTGTTTAGCCAGATTGATCGGAATCGCAAAACCGATTCCCACGTTTCCACCGGACGGGGATGCAATCGCTGAATTAACTCCGATCGCCTCTCCTCTAAGGCTAACCAACGGACCTCCCGAGTTCCCTGGATTGATGGATGCATCGGTCTGGATATAATTTTGATACGATGGCATATCGCCGCCGAATATCAACCCCTTCCTCCCCTTGGCCGAAACCACGCCCACGGTTACCGTTCGATCCAATCCTAAATACGGGAACGGATTACCTATGGCCATCACCCAATCGCCAACCAAAATGGAATCGGAATCGCCAAGCGTTATAGTGGGGAGATCATAATCCGTATCTATCTTCAACAGCGCCAGGTCAGTCTCCGAATCACTGCCGATGATCTCGGCTCTGAAGTGATGCTGATCGGATAATGTCACCGTGACCTTCTCCGCATCTTTGACCACATGGTTATTGGTCAGGATATATCCGTCCGGGGAAATTATAAAACCCGACCCGAGGGATTCGGAGCGCCTCATGCGGGGCTGACGATTTCTGCCATCATCGGGCAATCCAAAGAAGCGCCTGAAAAAATCATCGTCCATAAATGAATGGAATCTATCCTCGGTCATTGATTCCGCCGAGATATTGACCACTGCCGGTTTCACCGTTTCCGCCACGTAGACAAATGGGGAATGACCGTTCCGGGGCGATATCTGCTCTATCCCGGCGCCCGGAGATTGATTCTCCGGGTCTGTTTGGCTCTCAGCTTTCAGCTTTTCTGGAATCGTGAGGTCCGAACCGATGATCATGCCTGCCAGCATGAAGATTGCCCCCAGACCGAGGACCCAGAGCACACTTCTAAGCTGAGCCACAAACTTCATTATCTATCCTCCCGAATTTTCGCAATCTATCAAAATAAGTCTCTCCGAACATTATGTCAACACCTTTGTTGCTATACTTTCAAATTCGATAAATTGTTCCACCACTTCTCAGATTGCCCCTTATCCCACTTAACTCGTTATAATAAAATGAATTAGTATTCACGAGAGGCTGCGATTGACAACACATCGTAACTCGCTAAGATTCTCCTTTCTATCCCCTGTCATCAAATATGAACAAACATCGAGTCTGAATAAGTTCCGGTTGATGCATAAAACCAGCCATCTTCTCCCAATCGCTATCCATCTCAGGTGCGCAAGCCTATATTGTGTTTGGCATCGGCCTAAATAAGTAGCGAATCCTGCAAGAATATCCTAAATTGCAGCATGTATGAAAGGCCTGAATTGATCGATTCCCACCGCATCTTTTATGCATTCGTAACGGAAGGATAACACTTGATGAAGAAGACTCTGACCACAGCCCTTGCTATTCTCACCATTTTCGGGACAGCAAGATCAGGCGACGACGGCCTGGAGATTTTCGACAGATTAAAATCCCTGATTATCTCGGTCTCTGATTCCATCAAACCTTCGGTCGTGCATATAGAGGTCGTTAAAAAGAGGAACAACCTGCGGTATGAATCGTTAGGCTCCGGGCTCATAATCGATGCCGAGGGCTATATTCTCACCAATGAGCATGTAATAGATGATCACATTGAGGTGATGGTCACGCTGGAATCGCACCGGGAATTCAGGGCGGAGATCGTTGGCACCGACAAATTGACCGATCTGGCGCTTCTTAAAATCGAGGTTCCCGCGGATATGCCCCTGCGTGCCGCTATTTTAGGCGATTCCGACTCGGTGCAGGTGGGCGAATGGGTCATGGCCGTTGGCAATCCTTACGGTTTCGACCGAACCGTGTCTTTCGGCATAGTCTCCGGCAAGGGGAGGGTATTGAATGTACCTTCGCTGACACCTCTCCTGAACGATTTTATTCAGACCGATGCCGCTATCGCCCCAGGATCATCCGGAGGGCCGCTGGTAAACCTTCGGGGAGAGGTGATCGGCATCAACTCCCGCGGTATGGGGCGCACCCAGGGATTCACGATCCCCATCAACATCGCCGTCGAGGTCAAAAACAACCTTCTTTCGTCGGGGAAGATAGAGCGCGGGTGGCTCGGTATCGTCATTCAACCGGTCAGCCGCAGTTATGCCAGGTATTTGGGTGATCCTGACCTCGAGGGAATATTGATAGCGGATATCCTGAAGGATTCGCCGGCAAAAAGGGCCGGATTGAAACCGGGTGACGTACTTCTGGAATTCGGCGATCAGACTCTCCGGGCGGAAAAAGAGGACGATTTAAACAAGTTCACCCTGACTATCTCTCAGACTCCGGTGAAGGCTACAAGAAACGTCAGATTTCTTCGCGATGGAAAGATCAGAAATGTCGATATCAAACTCGGTGAGCAGCCCAAGGTAAAGGCGGAGGAGTACGAATCAAAGCTCGGCTTCACGGTCAAGGAAATCACCGAAAACATGTACCGCGCATACCTTCTGGAGAGCAAAGAAGGCGTCTATGTTTCCTTTGTAGAGGTCGGCAGCATCGGCGCCAAGGGGGATTTATTCGAGGGCGACGTTATTACAGCCGTCAATCATAAAAAGATAGCCGATTTCGAAACCTTCAGGAATATCATGGATGGCATGAGCGATGACGACAATTTCATCCTGTTCAACGTAATCCGCGGCAAGAACAATAAATTTGCATTGCTCGACCGATCAAGCGTACCGGCTGACAAGGAGGAAATCGGCGGTACAGGCAAAGACTATATCGACCCGGAGGATTCGGGGGAGTAAATCCTGCAGAATTTCTCGGTATCGTCTGCTTTTCTTATCTGACGATGTCAATTATGAGATCATCACCGCCCGCGCCTGAAACATCGGTGGCATCAGACACGTAATCATATCCGGAAGACATAATATCTCGATGAAAGGATAGCGGCATGGCAAAAAAACTGTACAGATCTGTGGAGGATAAAAAGATCGCTGGAGTCTGCAGCGGCCTGGGTGACTATTTCGATATTGATCCGACTATCATCCGTTTGATCTGGCTGGCGATGATATTCGCCGTCGGCACTGGAGTGCTGGCTTATATTATCGCGTGGATCATTGTCCCCGAAAAACCGGCCGAGCAGTGAATTAAAGCACACTTCGTATGTGTTAGTGCGGATACGAATGACGGCCTTACCGATTCCCCGGACATGACATCGGTTCAACTCGCCTTTTCACACCATTTTGTGTAAGATTGATACTTCCCGATCAGCCGGTATCCGGCCGCGGGTTATCTTTACTATCTGCCGCGGGGGTATCCTGAAGAGTTACCCCCAGTTCTTTGAATTTATCTAAATATATTGAGGGATCATCGAGAAATTTCTTCACGCTGTTCCGGCAACAGAAATATATCCGTTTCCCTTCATAATCCTCATAGATATTCCGGTTAATCGGGTTGCCTGAAAGGGCGTCTATCGTCTGATAAAGCTCGGCCGGGGGTTGCGTATTGCTGGTCTCTACGTCAGCCTTCTTCTCAGCACCCTTATCGCTGGTCTCCACTTCAGCCTTCTTCTCAGCACCCTTATCGCTGGTCTCCACTTCAGCCTTCTTCTCAGCGCCCTTATCGCTGCTGGAACAGGAGATTTGTGTCACCCCTGCAATCAGCATGCAAAAAATCGTTAAAGTAGTTAGAATCTTGTGCATTTTTCACCTCTCTTTTTGCCTGCCTGAAATATAATTTATCTCTAACAGAATCCCAATTAAATAATTGGTCTTTACCCTGTATGTCGGGTTGGAATAGCCGCCGGGACCTATCCCGCCAAGTTCCGGCAATATCTTTTTTGAGTTGCGAACCAAATCGTTCTTATGGTTTATAATAGGCCATGCCATTTACCACGTCACACCCCGCCATTGTCTTACCTTTAAAACAGCTATGGCCGCGCTGGTTTTCTTTGACGGGGCTAACGGCGGGTGCCATGGCGCCGGATTTGATCTATTTCTTAATGCTGATCACGGCTCATCGCGGAGTCAGCCATTCGTGGACAGGGCTTTTCATCTTCTGCCTGCCGGCTGGAATTGTCTTTTACGTGGTTTTTCACAACCTGTTCAAATATCATTTTATACTGAATTTGCCGCGGCCGCTGGATCGGTTCCTCTGGGGACTGGCGGAGAGTAAGATCCGTATCGTAGGCTGGCGGGGATGGCTGGTATTGGCATATTCCGTTCTAATCGGCGCCTTAAGCCATTTCTTCTGGGATTCGATGACTCACGAGTTCGGCGAAATCGTCCGCAGGATTCCGTTTCTGCTGGAAAAATCGGTCATATTGGGCATAACCGTTCCCAATTACAGAATCGTACAGCATCTCAGCACGACCCTGGGGGCGCTGGCGATAGTGATGTATGCTTTGAAATCGAATCTCATCCCGGCGCCTTTATCGAATCCGCCCGTTCGAAGATCCCGAAAGAAGCTGGTCTTCTGGATCGGCGGCGGCATGGCGGCTGTTGCTTTTGCCTGCCTGGCGGCTTGGCTCTATTATGATTACAGCGTACTCCGGATCGACAGACGGCTTCTTAGCTACCCTGTCTCCAGCACATTCGGCCTGGCCGGATGGGCCGGATTCTTCTATTTCGTCTGTATCTATACGCTTGTTAAGAGATACTCTCCGACAAGGTAGGGTCGTCTTACAGCCATACGGCTCGTAGAGTCTCCGCACCTGACCACGGTATCCAAAAGCATAAATCGGTCGGCTCGGGGTAACTGACGGCAACGGAAATTGTGGGCGGTCGGATTGTCCGGCCGCCCCGCGTATCGCGGGGTCGGGGGACAAGTCCTACGGACCCGTAGGGCCCCGGACCAACAAAATAAGATCCGCCATTATGTCATTGCGAGACCGAAGGCCGAAGCAATCTTTCAAATGTGTCGTAAGGTGGCCTCACCTGACGACTGTATCCACAAATAGAAGGCGACCCGACAGCACATGGATTATGAGGGATCTTCGAATTATTTTTTTCGGGTATTCGTAACCTCGAGAGATTTGAATTCTTTGCCGTCAGGCCCAATGTCGTAAGATTCGTATACGTTTTGATCGTCGCTGAGAATCCTGGAGATGGTTTTGAACTTTTTATCCTTCTGGCCGGTCATCAGGTCATCATAGGTGCCCTCAAACGTGAAAACCTTACCGGACTCATCGGATTTGCCGGTGGAAAGCATGAATGTTGTTGACATCTCGTCGATCCAGAGGGATACGTATTCCTGCCTGAAGTTATCGTATCCCAGGATACTCATACCATGAAACGGCGCCCCTGCCATCTCGCCGGTAATATTCGTCAGGAGGAAACGCCCTCCCATTATCCATTCCCACTCGCTCGTACCGCTGGACCCCTGCGGCTCACCTCCCGGCTCCATCCACCACTGCGTCGCAAAATCACAGCTTCCAACAAACGGTTCGAGGTATTTATG
>CBDVBL010000103.1:0-7012 GCA_965372205.1 uncultured bacterium | reverse complement strand
AGCTCGGTCTTTTAAGATCACCTTGAAATCGAGATCGGAAAATGATTCTCCGGCCGTATGATGGTGCCGGGTATGATAGTCGGAATGCTGTTTTCCATCGGCGAAAATAATCCCTGCCATTCGGCTGTTGGCGCCTTTACCGGTCAACTTTGCACCGGCGTTTATTTTCGCGACGGCGCTGCCAAAGCCACCAAAAAGTGAATAAAAATCAGTACTCTGTCCTACCTCTGAGCGGATTGTCATGAACGTGACATTGTCGTCGGCCAGCTGCTGCATATTAATATATTTTATGTTTGCCGAATTACCGGCATATAGCTCGACTGCGCTGTTAGCGATGGCGCCATTGTGACGATAGTGACACGAATAGTCATCCATGATGGTTGCCAACGAATTATCGCCGGCTACAACCAGAAGCCGCTGGATTGTAAACCTGCCGGTGGGATGACGATGCAGATAAATGGGCTTTTCGATTACTACGTTGTCCGGGATATAAAGAAACAATCCTGTGTTCCAGAGAGCCATGTTCAGCGCTTCGAACTTCCCGAATCCGGGATCAATCAATCTGCCCAGGTATTTTTGAACAAGATCTCCATTCTCCCTTGTTGCGGAAAAGAGGTCTTTGAAGATTACGCCTTCGGTTGCAAGCTCCGGTCTAATTTGTGTGAAAGTGAATAGATCGCTTCTATTGTAACCGAAAGCTGCATGCTCCGGACTCATCTGGCGTATATCCTGTGGCGAACCGTCGGGTATAATCGGTAGGAAGTTCTGCAATTCCTCCGGTTTCTCGATTACGAATTGCGCGGGATCGGTGTAACGCCAGAGATGATTAACCCGCTCCGGGAGAGAGGTTTGATGGTAATGCTCCCACCCGTCACTGCGAAGTTTATATAACCACCTCGGCTCCTTTTTACCGATCGGCCTGAATTCGACGGTTTCCTTTACTATAGTATTAATATCCATTTCGATTCCCTTAGCCAACGGATCCCTCCATTTCAAGTTCGATGAGGCGGTTCAGTTCGACGGCATACTCCATCGGCAGCTCCTTTGTAAACGGCTCGATAAAACCGTTTATGATTAGAAGGCGTGCTTCGTCTTCCGTAAGGCCCCTGCTGGTGAGATAGAAGAGCTGTTCCTCTGCGACCTTGCTGACCCTGGCCTCGTGTTCGATGCGAACTTCGTCGGCATCGATCTCCATGGTCGGATACGTGTCGGAGCGGGAGGCTTCGTCGAGCAAAAGAGCATCGCACTCTACAGAGACTTTGCTGTTTATCGCGGCCGCGTAGACCTTCACCATGCCGCGATAAGACGAGCGCCCCGCGCCTTTTGAGATCGATTTCGATGTTATCCGCGAACTCGTGTTTGGCGCTGCGTGAATGACCTTTGCGCCCGCATCCTGATGCTGGCCATCTCCGGCGAAAGCAATTGAGAGAATCTCCGCTTTGGCTCCCTCGCCCACCAGGTAAACACAGGGATACTTCATCGTCAGTTTGGAACCTAAATTACCATCGACCCACTCAACCGTGGCGTTTTTATGAGCCATGGCTCGCTTGGTCACCAGGTTGAAGATATTGTGGGACCAGTTCTGAATTGTGGTGTACCTGATATAGGCATCCTCCATAGCTATCAATTCGACTACCGCAGTATGCAGCGAATCAGTACTGTAAGTGGGTGCGGTGCAACCCTCGATATAGTGAACGCGGGAGCCTTTATCGGCGATGATGAGTGTTCTCTCGAACTGTCCCATATTCTCGGCGTTGATTCTGAAATACGCCTGAAGCGGGATCTTGACATCGATTCCCGGCGGCACATAAATGAATGATCCGCCCGACCAGACGGCCGAATTGAGCGCCGCAAACTTATTGTCGTTTGGCGGAATCACCGTGCTGAAGTATTTCTTGACGATGTCGGGATACTCTTGCAGGCCGCTGTCCATATCAAGGAAAACGACTCCCTGCTTCTGCAGATTTTCCTTGAGCGAATGGTAAACAACCTCCGATTCGTATTGCACTGAAACGCCCGCAAGGAATTTCTTCTCAGCTTCGGGTATACCCAGCTTGTCGAACGTATTCTTGATATTCTCGGGGATATCATCCCAGCTTTTGCCCTGCATCTCGATAGGCTTTATGTAGTAGTAGATATTTTCGAAATCGATCGAGTTTAGAAGTTCGGTATTGCCCCAGCGGGGCATTGGCTTGGAGAGAAAAATGTCCAAGGCCTTATGTCTGAATTCTTTCATCCAGTCCGGCTCTTTTTTCATCCGGGACATCATTTCAACCAAATCGTGATTGAGCCCCTTAGCGCCTTTGTGGAAATACTCCTCGGGATCTTTGAAACCATACCTGGTTTCGTAGTCGCTCCCGATCTCCGCCAGCCCTGTATTTTTATTTAAAGTCTCAGCCATATCATGCCTCGATTTTCTCCGGTATCTGATTTTTCATCCGTTCGTAACCCTGATCCTCAAGCTGGTGAGCCAGTTCAGGGCCGCCGGACTTAACAATCCGGCCGTCGATCATCACGTGAACCCGATCGGGTTTAACGTAATTTAGAATTCTCTGGTAATGGGTCACTAAAAGCACTCCGTCTTCCGGGGTAGCGGTGGAGTTAATGCCTTTCGAGACGATCTTCAAAGCATCGATATCAAGACCCGAATCGGTCTCATCGAGTATAGAGATTCGTGGCTTCAGCATGGCCATCTGGAGGATCTCCAGGCGCTTCTTCTCCCCGCCGGAGAAGCCATCGTTGACGTAACGTGTAGCGAAAGATTTGTCTATTTCGAGATATCCAAATTTCTCCCTTAGCTCCTTACGGACAGTCCTCAATCTGGAATCCTCGTCGCCGAATCTGGCCTTAATAGCGGTGCGCAGGAAGTTTGCCACCGTGACACCCGGGATGGCCAGAGGATACTGAAAAGCAAGAAATAATCCCGCCAGCGATCGTTCGGTGGCATCCATTTCCAGGAGATTCTGTCCGTCAATAAAAGCCTCTCCTGATGTGATCTCATAATGGGGATGCCCCGCCAGGGCATTCGCCAGGCTCGATTTGCCTGAACCGTTGGGTCCCATTATGGCGTGTTTTTCACCGCCCCTGATATCCAGAGAAACTCCTTTTACGACTTCCTTACCTTCGATATTGACGTGAATATCCCGGATCGAAAAGATTACCTTTTTATCAACCATCTTACCCTCATTCCAAATTCTCTATTTGTTCAAAACCTAAACTATTTTCATTTGCTTAAAGTTTCATTCTAGGTTCGCTTTCGGAGGACGGAAGCCTTCAGTGCTTTCGAAAAATCTATATCTCCTACCGCGACATCTGCCAGGCTTACTCGAGAAAGCATATCACCAATGAATCCCTCGAAGCTCTTCCAGATGTGGCGCACCGTGCAATCATCGTTGTGAACGCAAGCATCATTTTCACCGGTGAACCTGTCGCAATAACCAGCGGAGAAAACCGGATCTCCAAGAGCGTCGAAAATCTCCTTGAGCCGGATATCTTCCGGCGTCTTTGTCAACACGTACCCGCCATTCCTGCCGCGGACTGCCTTGACCAAACCCGCCTTCTTGAGGATCATTAACAGCTTTCCCGCATAAGGCACTGATAACCCTTCATTCTCCGCGAAATCCGGTAGGGTCAGCGAGACCTTATGTCCGCGCCGGGCTAACAGCAGCATGCAGCGAAATCCGTATTCTTCTAAGGCCGTAATTTTCATTTTCTATTTTCCTATTCGGACAAATTATAATAAATCTATACAAAAAAGTAAAGTATTATTTCAAAATAATTATAATCCTTTATGTTTCAACAAGATGACGGTATTTTTCATTACAATATTGCGGCGGATTCCATTAGAAATGGCAGGCGGCATATGCCCATATATCGTTTTTTCCTTAATTGCCTAATTCCATGGTTTACCTTGAAGCCTCTTGTAGGCCTGCATATGAGAGATTTATTTTACTTTCCTGCGTCGAAAATGCTTGAATGGAACCAGCGATCCCCATAACAATGTTTAATGTGTGAACACGATGAAGATCGGGAGGAGCTGTGAAGACTGATGATAATCTAAAGGCGGCTTTTGAGGGCGAATGCAAGGCCTATATGAAATATATTGCCTTTGCCAAGGCTGCCGAAAATGAGGGGCAGGGGCAAATCGCGAAGCTTTTCAGAGCCATTGCAGAGGCGGAGAAGGTTCATGCATTAAACCATTTTGCGATTATGGGGGAATCTGGCAGCGTCGAACAGAATACTACCTCTGCCATCGATGCGGAGACGTATGAATTTACACAAATGTATCCGGCATTTATTCGACAGGCGGAACATGACTCTCATGCCAGGGCAGAAGCATCTTTCAAGGGAGCCTCGGCGGTAGAGAAGATTCATAGCGGTCTATTAAGCGATTCCCTTGCCTCTCCTGGCCGCAGCAAGGAAGAGGACTACTACGTTTGCACCATCTGCGGAAACACCGTTCCGGGTGCGATACCCGGCAAATGTGCGGTTTGCGGCACTGCCAGCGATAAGTTTAGATTTGTCGAATAGAAAATTTCCTTTGGGTCTATCGAAGAAATCTATGTCGAATGGGAATGTCTGAGACGTGGCTGCCCGGATCCGAGGCCAAGCCTAACTGACAGGAGGTATTAATTGAATTGCAAAATTGAGAAGGGGAGATTCGAGGAATATTCAGGAGAAGCTTTAATCGCGTTATTATATCAGGGTGACAACTATTTTAAGGGGACGCTTGGCGGGCTGGTAAGAAAAGCCGCAAAACAGGGACATTTCAAAGCTTCCGAGGGAGAGCTTTTTCAAATCTACCCATGCGACAGCATAAAAGCGGGACGGCTGATTCTGGTGGGACTTGGTAACAAAGAAAAAGCCGATCTCGATACGCTACGCAGGGCGGCGGCCATTGTTATCAGAACCGTTTGCAACCTGAAGAAAATCGCTTTTTTACCTGTGGGAAAGCCGGGGGAAACACTGGCTCCTCTCGTTGAAGGTGCGCTTCTGGGCAATTATAGATTTGACAGGCTGAAAAGCGATAAGAAGAAAATAAATCTTTCCGAGATTTCTTTTTTCATAGGAGCTTCCAGAATCGATCAATCGGTGATCGCTCGCGCGCAGGCAATAACCGAGGGCACGATTCTGGCCCGCGACCTGACTAATCTGCCGGCCAATCTGTTGACTCCTGCGAAACTGGCCGATGAAGCAGTCAAGCTCGGCGGAAAGCATGGGATACAAGTCGATGTATTATCCGAAAGCGAACTCAAGAAGCTGAAGATGGGCGCTCTGCTGGCGGTTGGCAAAGGCTCCGAGAACCGCCCCCGGATGGTCGTCTGGAATTACAGAGGCGGCAGAGCCAAAGATGCACCTATCGTCTTCGTAGGGAAGGGAGTGACTTTTGATACCGGCGGCATTTCCCTCAAGCCATCCGAGAAAATGGGCGCCATGAAAGGCGATATGGGAGCGGCGGGAACTGTTATCTCATTGATCCCGGTATTGGGCCAGTTAAAACCGAAGGTTAATGTAGTGGGTATCACGCCGCTGGTTGAGAATATGCCATCGGGTTCTGCCTATAGACCCGGCGATGTCCTCACTGCCTCAAATGGCAAGACTATCGAGGTTATTTCCACGGACGCTGAGGGACGGCTCATCCTTGCCGATGCCCTGGTATACGCCAGCAGGTTCAAGCCAAAATATGTCGTGGATATTGCAACATTAACCGGAGCCTGCATGGTAGCTCTTGGTCTTCATATCTGTGCGGGCGTAATGGGTACCGACCAGCCATTGATCGAACGTTTGGTCAAAGCGGGCACGCAAAGCGACGAGCGTCTCTGGCAACTGCCTCTATGGGGTGAATACAAGAATCTCATCAAAAGCCCGGTTGCAGATATGAAGAACAGCGGCGGCAGGTGGGGTGGAGCGATTACCGCCGGCTCTATCCTCTCTAACTTCACCGAGGATTACCGTTGGGCGCATGTCGATATGGCAGGCATGGATAATGAGGAAAAACAACATCCGTATCGCTCGAAAGGCGCCACAGGATGGGGCGTTCGGCTTCTGTCTCAGTTTATCCTGAACGAAGCAAGGTATAAAAGATAGGCGAGCCCTCTTGCGCATTGCCGTGAGTTAATCTGAGAGAATTTCGAGGCACATACATTGTGAAATAAATAACAAAATAATTAAATATGAGTTGACAGCACCTTGGGTTAAACTTATGTTCCTTAAATGGAAATCGCTCGAAGGTGAAGTTGATAAAGGTGGAGAATAATGGCAATCAAGCCCGATAGATGGATCAGGAAAATGGCGCTGGAGCAGAGGATGATAGAACCTTTTGCCGAAAGCCAGGTCAGAAACGGCATTATCTCGTTCGGGGTCTCATCCTATGGCTATGACATCAGAGTTTCCGACAAATTCAAGGTTTTTTCCGGCGCTAATTCGAGCGTGGTTGATCCGAAAAGCTTCGACGAGAAGAATTTCACCCGGTTTAAGGGCGATGTTTGCGTAATTCCAGCCAACTCCTTCGTTCTGGCAAGGACCGTGGAATATTTCAGGATTCCGAGGAACGTATTGACTATCTGCGTCGGTAAATCAACCTACGCCCGCTGCGGAATCATTGTCAATGTGACCCCATTCGAACCTGAATGGGAGGGTTTCCCTACACTCGAGATATCTAATACGACTCCGTTGCCGGCAAAAATCTACGCTAACGAGGGCATAGCCCAAGTACTGTTTTACGAATCGGACGAGAATTGCGAAAAATCCTACGCCGATAAAAAAGGCAAATATCAAAAGCAGGTGGATATCACCTATCCCAGGATCGACGGATGAATTTCAGCATCTAAATGGTGGTTTAGATCGATTAAGAGAAGGTTGAAAATCAGGAACGATAATGTTGATGGGCAGTTGCCTGTGGTGATAGAAGGAGGATAGCTTGAAGGAGATTCGTCTGCACGGAAGAGGCGGGCAGGGGGTGGTTACGGCGGCTGAGTTGATCGCCCATGCTGCGTTTGCCGATGGCCAATAT
>CBDVBL010000102.1:0-7032 GCA_965372205.1 uncultured bacterium | reverse complement strand
ATGGTATTCGTTTTTTTGAATACTGTTCATCGACTGCTGTATGGGATATCCATCTACAGAACAACGTTCGACTGGTTCGAAAGAAGCGTTCGAAAAAGAACTGCTCGTCTGATCGACAAATATGGCTTCTGGGGCGTAACCATCTTTGTCGCTATACCATTACCGATTACCGGAGCTTATACCGGAAGCGTGGCCGCCTGGTTATTTAACCTGGACTGGAAACGCTCCATGCTGGCGGTCATGGTCGGCGTAATCATCGCGGGAATCATAGTAACCCTTGTTATGGTCCTGGGAATCGAATGGCTGAAACCGCTGTTCGTAAAGCAGCTCGGATAGCTATACTCAAGGCATCAAATAGTCAAGAACCACAGGATCGGCGAAACCTTTTTCTTTAAGCTTCGTATTTTAGATGTGGTAGTATATCCGTTATCATCAGGGAATTTTCTCCTATCGATCATCCTGGCAGGATCACTTGTAATTCCCGTAAGAGCGGATAACGAGGAATCTTTTCAGCCGAATCAAAAACCGACGTATAATATTCCCCGCCTGACGAGTTCGATAGATATCGACGGCCAATTGCACGATACTGGCTGGATCGGCGTTCCACGGGCAACGAATTTCTCCGAGCAATTCCCGGACAACGGAGCGAAACCCCCGGTTGAAACCGAGGTGCTCCTTACTTACGATGACTCTCACCTTTATATAGCCTTCATCTGCTACGATAGCGATGCCGGTTCCATTCGCTCGTCCTGGAGCGATCGCGACCGGATCTGGTCTGACGATTACATGGGTTTCATATTCGATACCTATGGCGACGGCGCTTGGGCGTATGAAATTTTCGCCAACCCACTGGGTATTCAGGGCGACGGACGACAGGTTACTTCGGCGGGCGAGGATATCGGTTTCGACCTGATCTTCGAATCGGAAGGAGTCGTAACCGATTCCGGCTATCAGATAGAAATAGCCCTGCCGTTTACCGGTCTCAGATTCCCCGATAAGCCGAAACAGGAATGGAAAGCGACCTTCTGGAGAACCCGCCCGCGGGAAAGCCGCGCCACAAGTTCATGGGCATTTATCGACGATGATGTCAATTGCTTGCTCTGCGAGTTCGGTACATTAACCGGCATTGAGAACGTCCGACCGGGGAGCAGCTTCGAGCTGTTGCCGTCGGCGATAGGTTTCCAATCCGGTGAAATCCGGGATGAAGATAACCGTAACTCCGGTATCAAAAACAATGACCCTGATGGTGAGGCCTCACTGGGCGTGCGTTACGATCTCTCCACAGGCACATCGATAGAAGCGACTATCAACCCCGATTTCAGCCAGGTGGAGTCGGACGTGGCGCAGATCGATGTTAACCAGACGTTCGCATTGTTCTACCCCGAAAGAAGACCGTTTTTCCAGGAGGGCGGTGATCTGTTCGATACCGACATAGATATCGTATACACACGTTCAATAAACGATCCTCTTGTAGCGGCCAAGCTTATCAGGCGGCAGGGAAGTTCGAATCTGGCATATCTGGGTGCTGTGGACGAAAACTCACCTCTAATTATTCCCCTTGAGGAACAAAGCGAATTCGTCGCTGCTGACGAAAGCTATTCCAATATCCTGAGATACAAACATACATTCGGCGGGAGTTCCAATCTGGGGGCGATTTTAAGCGATCGCCGTCTCAAAGATGATGGTTCCAATACCGTATTCGGTGTCGACGGTAATCTGCGCTTTAGAGAGAAATATCGATTGGAGGCACAGGTTGTGGGGTCATATTCGGAGGAGCCCGACGACACCACGCTTACCGAGGATATAGATCAGGTGTATTTCGATGATGGCCGGCATACGGTGGCCTACGATGGCGAAACATTTAGCGGCCATGCCATTAGCGCCAGCCTGGAGCGGAGCAGCAGACTCTGGAGTTTCGAGCTTGATTTTGAAGACAGCAGCCCCACTTTCAGGGCCGATAATGGATTTGTCACCCGAAATGATCACAGGGAGGCCGAATTCCGGAATGATCTAGACTTTTATCCTGAAAGCAAGATCCTCGACAATATCGAGACGGGATTCATTTATGGCCGGGTATGGAACTCGAGGGGCAAATATAAGGATAGCTGGATCGTCGCGTATCTCGGTTTGATGCTCAAGGCCCAGACAAGCGTCAATATGAGCTATGTCTACACGCGAGAGGTTTTCAAGGACGTTGAACTGCCGGGAATGAACAGGTTCGAATTTAACATAAACAGCGATTTCAGCGAACCGGTGCAGGCCGGAATCAACTTTCATTCCGGCGAATTCATAGCGCGTAACGAAGATCCTCCTGTCATGGGCGACGGTATCAATTTTGATGCCTGGATCGATATAAAAGTGACTTCCCGCATGAAAATCGAGCAGCATTATAATTTCTCCACCTTGAAAAGACAGGATAACGATGCAGAGCTATTCAAAGGATTTATCTATCGCACAAGAATTAATTACCAGTTCACGCGGGAGATATTTCTTCGATTGGTATTGCAATATGACGATTTTGACAATAATTTCGATATCGATCCCTTGTTAAGCTACAAGCTCAATCCTTTCACGATATTCTATATCGGCTCCACCTATGATTACCGCGACGTCGACGAATCCGACAACCTCACTCTTGCATCACGGCAATTCTTTATGAAGTTTCAGTATCTGTTCAGAATGTGATGTAATTTAGCCAATATTCTTGTTCCGTCGGATCGTAGCGAAGCGTGATCCGACGGTTTTGGCGGTCAGGTCACGGCCTTCGGCCTACGACCTGACCGAACTGGAAATTTGTGCGGTTTCCGGATTCCCAAACCTCCCGCTTCCGCTGGAATGACATTGCCAACGCCTGTCATGCCGGACTTGATCCGGCATCCAGAACGCCAGCCCTCTGGATTCCCGATCGGAGTCGGGAATGACATACCGTTGTCGTTGTCGATAATACAGAAGATCATCTCAACAGCACGATCTTCATGCTCTCTGAACGCCTGACGGTTTTCAGACGAGCGAAGTAGATGCCTGACGCAAGCGGCTGGCCGTCAAACGCTCGCCCATCCCAGATCGTATAGCCGTCATTAATCGATAATCGATTTACCATCCTGCCGGCAATATCGAAGATCTCCACGGCTGAAAAATCGGCATCACCAATTGAGATCCTGCAGGAGGAATTAAACGGATTGGGATAAGCTCTCAATGCCAACTGAGGCAGCGATACATCGCTATCATATATCCCGCTCGGCTCTTCCACTCTAAGAATTCGTTCGCATGTCCTGTCGGGCATCTCTGGCTGTTCATATACAACCCGGAGCTCACCACCTGGGATAAGCGATATAATTCCATCACCGGGCACACCATCAAGATCATCGGTCGGTATCGGGGAGAGAGGCAGATATTCGCCCTCATAGTTTTCCCTGTACAGTGTCACCAGTTCGGAATCCGCCGTTTCATAGCAGACGGCGGTTATCTCTAAAGAAGTTTCATATCGTCGATCGAAATCCCGCACCATGGGCACAAATGAAATCCCAGGCACGATAGAATCGATACGCGTCTCGTATTCGTCATATACGGTTAAGGGGTAAAGATAATTGTATATCGTCTCGCCCAGGGCCGGTCCCTGATTATAGAGCGATTGAATGTTTATGAAACTATTATCATCCCGGCGGGTCCAGGGGTTTTCAGTCGTCAAAGCGTCGAGATCGTACATATCGAACATGATTACGCAGGAAACTCCGTATGCATATGAGGTATCGAGGTCTCTCCAGCGCGAGCGATCCTGCCAGGGATCGTACGTCTCCAGAAGATGCAGAAACGTCTCCTGGTTCTCGTAGAAAGGGAGGCTGGTGTAAGCCAGCGACATCCTGAAACCGAAATCGCTGAAATCCGGGGCGGCGTGGAGATCCATGAAAAGATCGATCCTGTTGCCCGCTGATATATAATCATCGATATTCTGATGTACCACCCTGACCGCAGGCTGTTCGTTTTCAAAATCGGGCTGCCAGTCGCGATTCAGATTGATGCCGTTGACATTGTGCCGCGAGTATCCTTCGGCCACACCGTCGACATTCACTATGGGAACCGCTTTTAACATTATATCCCTGCGAAAATAATCGGCAAAATCGCTCTCCTCGAGAACCATGTCGATCAGGCCGGTCAAAATAAATGTCGGCGGCGATTCCATGGGATGCTGCCGCGATATCAGATAGGCGATCTTCTTGTATTCGGCGGGATAAAAATCATCGGTAATGGTAATCATATCGATCGGCCTGTCATGGACAGAATATCCCAGTGTTTGTCGCATCATATGGGGAGAAGTTTCAATACTATCCAGATAGGCATCCATCCGGCTGACAGTAAACGGGAAATCCTGGGCGAACCAGATTGTATCGGCGGGAAGATGCTGCCGGAAACAAAGCCAGCCGCTCTGCCCCCAAACGTCTTGAACCCTGCCCCAATTGATATTGTCGGGAGAGACGACGGGACTGCAGTTGGAATTCTGCCAGCCATCGGGATTGGTGAGAAATAATGTCGCCGTGCGCCCGCGATTACCGGCGATGGCAAAATAATACCAGCCGTAGAGATCGCCGTGGTTGTCATCGAGCCTGATCTCGAAGCTGAAGCTGTCAATGCCGACCTGCTGCACGTTGGCGATATTGCCAGATTCGAAATCGGCAATGAAATCCTCGGGGGAAATCTGGGCCAGGGCCTGCCCCCAGAGAAGCGAAAACAGCAGCAGATATTTTATCATGGCTCTATAATCAAGATAACCCAGGATTGAGATTCGTCAATATGAAAAGGGGAAGTTTTGCAGGTTGGTCATTATCATGCAAAAGTTGAGAAAAGGCTAACTTACTTTTTTCCAAGGAATTCCGCTAAATAGATCAGCGCCGCGGCCCAGAATTTTTTCATTTTCTCGGCTTGAGCGGCGCTCGAGAGTCTGCTGTGATGGACTGAGACTTGGCATTTGCTCTTGCCCTGGTCGTAAAAGTCAACATCGACTTTAGTCTTTTCATCGGCCCAGGTAATTCGCATCGACTTTCCCGGCGTCGCTTTCCTGATAATTATATCCTTGCCCAGCCATCTATCGCGGGCCTTTTTGTCATTCCAGGCTTTGAATGCCTTCAGCGGGGAGACCGGCAGCGTCTTTGATTTGCTGATCTCGAATCCCTCCGGCTGCTGGTGTACCTTCCGCATCCCCCGTTCCTGCTCGTAGCCGACCGTGATCATCTGTGACCACCACATGGAGAGGTTATGTTTTTCGCGCAATACCGCCGTAATTTCTTTGTGCGAAAGATTGATCGCCTTCGCCTTATCGAGGATGGCGAGCCACTCCTCCCAGCTTTTGCCAGTAGCCTTCTCCACCGCCTCGCTTCCGATGCCGGCTATTTTCTTATCGTCTTTTTTCATAATACCGGTTTGCGCCTTTTCAAAAGCTTTCGGGTCGAACGATGTTCGACCCCTACAAATAACAAGCCCGCGGCAATGTAGGGACAGAACATGGTTCTGTCCAGAGGGAAATATTACATAGGATTAGCAGGATTTAGATGTAGGGGCGTATTGCAATACGCCCCTAAAAAAAACTTCACGATATTTTAGTTCTCGGGTTTCTATCCCGCATTGCGGGATCGGGACTCGACCTTGTATCTTTAGTTCGTGTTTTGATTATATTAGAGCGGATCGGGATGAAACTGTTCCCGACCTCAGGTTTTTAAGCCTGTAATGTAGATTAGTTCTCCCGATCCGCTTCTGCCCGATACGGGCGGCTCCTCGCCGAAATGAAGGTTGATCGATGATACCTTCAACCGGGCATCGACACCGCAATGGCTGGTCTCGCCCTGCGTCCGGTCGATCTCGCAGTTCCGAGGGCAGACCGTGCAGCTTTTCAAAAGCTCAAGCGCCCTGGGCGTGCGGTCTTCGAGGAGGGCGGTCTTTTTTTCAGGTGAATAATCGGCCATGCTATGGAATATACAAGGGGATATGATTGCAGTAAAGAGGGGCGCGAGGAAAAGTTGCTCTGAATCAAGAAATGTTGGAGCTTGACAAGCTCACCTGGCCGATTTACTTATAGTGGGAATGAGTTCGATGACCAGAATGAATGCCGGGTTTCTCGTCCTTCGGAACCCGACCTTGTATTTATAGAACTGTCCTGATTAGAGAAAGCGTGGCCCTCATCCATTAACTTTGGAGGAAGTTATCATGACTCAAGTGAATTTAAGAGGACCGTTTATTTTTAAGCTCGTCTTGCTTTTTTCGCTTTCGGAAATGGTCAATATCGGTTGTTGTTCAAATGATATTCAAGATGCACGAAACAAAGCCATAAATAAATTCGAGTTTAGTCTGAGCCAAGATCGAATTGATATAGAGCTTCTTCAAGGTCCTACATTAGCTCTCGAAAATGAAACACATTATATATTTCAATGGGAATCAACAGTACCCACGGCCGGCGCTACCATATTTGAAGTTTCCGTACATAAGTCTCCAACCGGAAAAATCGGTTTTAGATCAGAGGGAAAAAGAGCGCATTATGGATATCTGTGGCTTACACTGGATTTACCCCTTGATAAAGCGATGTTAACTAATCTATTTGATCTACCACCCACGCCAAAAGTTACAAATGAACGCACAAAAAGGCTTCGTGATGTATCCTTAACTACAAGGGAAAGGGAAGACATTGCCAATTTCATAGAAATTAAGCGACTATTAATGGATTTTCATTACCAGCATGACCATCGGTATCCCGACGATCTTGATGAACTTAATCTTGATAGCCTATTTACAAATGATCAATTTGGAAATAAATATTTTTATAAAAAATTGGTCAATAAGTCGAATGTTCAATATCCAAATGTAGTATTAGGTACCCCGGGCAAGAACAGGAAATGGGATTTTGATAGCATTGTTATTGATAGCCTTTTTAGCGACCAGAGGGAATACATACTTAAGACTGATGACGATATTATTGTGAAATTTAAGCCGATCCGTCGATAAGATTAAAGTTCTGTTCTTGATGTATTATGTGCGGTCAGGTGGCCT
>CBDVBL010000101.1:0-7073 GCA_965372205.1 uncultured bacterium | reverse complement strand
CCCTCCGTTCAAAAGGTTGATCCAGGTTTTTGGTTCATCGACTAATTCATCGATGGCGTCGCGTGCGGCAAGGCGGATAAAGGATGATATCAAGGATGTTTCGGCCGATAAGCGTATTGAGGTTCTGGGTCCGGCGCAATCTCCTATATTCAAAAGGGGGAAACATTATCGGTTCCAGATCATGTTAAAGATTCCATTGGAGGATGAGTGTGAAGGCATTCTGGGAATTTTCAACGAAGCCGCCAGGCGGGCACGAGGTTACTCGGTCAAGATCGATGTCGATCCGGTGACCTTCATATAGAGACTTGACTTGAAGATTCCGTTTGGCTACCTTCGACTCCCTGTTTTGATGGATACTGATAACAATGGAGCAACAGATGGTTACCATCGATGACATTAAAAAAAACAAAACTGTTGTGGAGCTGATCGATAAGGCCGACGAGGTTTTAGGAATTATTGGCTACACGGAGCATGGCCAGCGGCATTCTTCCCTGGCGGCTAATATCGCTTATAATATTATGACACGTCTCGGCAAGGGCGAAAAGCGCGCCCAGTTGGCTGCTATCGCCGGTTACATGCATGATATAGGTAATCTGATCAATCGGGATTATCATGCTCAGACAGCCTCCGTCATGGCATTTCACATTCTCCGCGAGATGGGTATGGATACCGCTGATGTTGCCGAAGTTGTCGCGGCCATAGGCAATCATGACGAACGGGACGGCTATCCCATATCGGATATATCGGCGGCGGTAATTCTGGCCGATAAATCCGACGTCCACAGATCGAGAGTTCGCAACACGGAAATGCTCAAGGTCGATATCCACGACAGGGTCAACTACGCCGCTGAATCCTCCTTCCTGCGTATCGACGATGAAAAGAAAATCGCATCCCTGGAAATCAAAATTGACACCTCCATCTCTCAGGTCATGGAGTATTTCGAGATATTTCTTTCCCGGATGCTGGTCTGCAAACGTGCAGCCGAGTTTCTGGATTTGAAATTCGCCCTTGTTATAAACGATAATAAACTGCTATAATTTCGGTAATAATGAGGAAAGCCGACAGATATGCGAAGGCCGGCGTCGATATCGATTCCGCTGAGAAAGCCAAATCGCGTCTTAAAGAGTTGGTCCGGGGAACATTTACAGAGAAAGTCGCAGGAGATTTCGGAGATTTCGGAGCGGTTTTCTCGCTAAGAGGATTAGGAGGCGCGGACAATTATCTGGTGTCATCGACTGATGGCGTGGGCACCAAACTTAAAGTAGCCATCATGGCTTCGAGGCATGATACAATTGGCCACGATCTCGTAAACCACCTCGTCAACGATATCCTCTGTCTGGGCGCCAGGCCATTATTCTTTATGGACTATATAGGACTCGGGAAGATGAATGAGGATATCGTTTACGCTCTGGTAAAAGGTTTCTCTGAAGGCTGCAAGGAGAACAGTTGCGCTCTTCTGGGCGGTGAGACTGCAGAGATGCCCGGCCTTTACGCCGAGAACGAATATGACCTGGCCGGTTTCGTCGTTGGAATAGCGAGAGAGTCTATGCTGACCGATAAGAACGAAATCAAACCGGGTGATATCCTGGTTGGCTTTTCCTCCAGCGGGCTCCATACAAACGGGTACTCTCTTGTACGGAAGGCTTTCTTTGAGATCGGCAAGATGACTCTGGACGATAACATACCCGAGACCGGCACTAGGCTCGGGGATGAGTTGTTGACGATTCACCGTTCCTATTTTCCGACGGTTTTTCCACCAATGAGAAGGAAACTGATCAAGGCCGTAGCGCATATAACAGGTGGCGGATTCGAGGGGAACATTTCACGAATCCTTCCGTCCAACGTGGACGCCGTTATCGATACGACGTTCTGGAAGCCGCCCGGCGTATTCAGGGCTATCGAAAGGCTTGCCGGAGTGGAGCGGGAGGAAATGTATCGTGTGTTTAATATGGGCGTAGGATTGGTTGCTATTGTGGAACAGAAAGATAGACCGGCACTGAGAAGAATGTTAAGAGTCCCGAATTGTGAAGTCGTGCCTGCCGGGATCATCACCGAGGGCACGGGCAAAGTAAAATTGAAGTTATGATCAGGATTCCCCGTCCCTTAACATTGATTATAATGGATGGCTTCGGCCTGAATCCCGAATCAACGGGGAACGCCATAGCGGCCGCCTCTACGCCGAACTTTGATCGGTTGGTATCGAAATATCCGCATACGACTCTGGGGGCCTCCGGTCTCGATGTCGGATTGCCTGATGGCCAGATGGGCAACTCCGAGGTCGGCCATCTCAATTTCGGCGCCGGGCGAGTGGTTTTTCAGGAGGTTACCCGGATTGATAATGCTATCGCCGATGATTCCTTTTTCAAAAATGACGTCCTGTTAAAGCAAATAGTGAAGATTAAGAATCAATCGGGGAAACTTCATTTAATGGGACTGGCTTCAGATGGTCTGGTGCATTCGTCTCTGGAACATCTTTACGCTCTTCTGAGATTGTGCAAGCAGCAGGAAATGAAGAATGTCGTAATACACGCCTTCCTGGACGGCCGCGATACCTCTCCTACGTCAGGCGCAGGTTACGTTGAGGATATCATGGTGAAATGCGCGGAAATAGGGATCGGGAGTCTCGGTACTGTAATAGGCCGCTATTATGCCATGGATCGCGATAACCGCTGGCAGAGGACGAAAAAGGCCTATGATCTTGTGGTGGCGGGAGTGGGTCTGAAAACATCTCATCCGGTGCGGGTCATAAAGGAATACTATTCTAAAAACACGACCGACGAATTCATGGAGCCGATCTCGGTCGACGGTTTCGAACATGGCCTGGCCCAAAACGACGGCGTGATATTCTACAATTTCAGAGCCGACAGAGCCAGGCAGTTGAGTTATGCCCTGACCGATAATGGCTTCAACTGTTTCGATCGGAACGGCGGACCGGTGATTACGGTGGTTAGTCTGACGCAATATGATGTCAAATTGAAGGCTAAGGTAGCGTTCGACCATGTCCTGAACGAAAATATCTTGGGCGAGGTCATGAGCGCCCGCGGCGTAACGCAGCTCAGAACCGCTGAGACGGAGAAGTATCCTCATGTTACATTCTTCTTTAACGGTGGAATCGAAAAATCTTTTGAAGGCGAAGACAGGGTTCTGATACATTCACCGAACGTCGCAACCTACGACCTCAAACCGGAGATGTCTGCTCATGAAGTGACCGGTTCGACGCTTGCCAAGATCGAGGAAAGCAAATATGATGTTATCATTCTGAATTACGCTAATTGCGATATGGTGGGCCATACTGGATTTATTGATCCCGCCATAAAAGCAGTGGAAACCGTCGATAGTTGCGTGGGACGCATCGTGGATTCGGTATTAAAGGCGGGCGGCGTGGCTATTGTGACCGCCGATCACGGCAATTGCGAAAAAATGTTAGACGTTAACGGTGGACCTCACACCGCTCATACGACTTTTCCGGTGCCATTCGTCCTTGTAGATGACAGTTTTGACGGGAAGCTTCGCCAGGGGGCGATTCTGGCGGATGTCGCCCCGACCATGCTGGAATATCTTAAAATCCCCAAACCGGATGAGATGACAGGAGAGAGTCTTTTAGTAAGAACCCAATGATTTGTTGCTATAACATTCGGGGATTTTAAGTGTATGGGATGAAAGAAATAAAGCCATTCTTAGTAATAATTTCAGCAGTAGTTTCGTTTCTATGCTTTCCGCCTTTTATTTTTGGCCCGCTGATATTCTTATCCCTGGTACCATTGCTTCTGGCGATCGAGGATCTGCCCCCGTACAGGGCTTTTAAATTTGGGTTTTTGTGGGGTGTAATATTTTTTCTGGGGTTGGTTTACTATATCGCCTGGGTTACTCTTCCGGGAATGATGGCTGTTGTGCTGATTCTCTCACTTATTTCGGCCACCGCCTGCTGGTTTTTCGTTCGGCTTCTGGAAAGAAATAGAGGAGCAGCGCTGATATTTTTCCCCTCATATATGGTCATGTGGAATTGGCTTTTTACGATGTCCGATCTGAATTATCCCTGGGCCGATATCGGTTATGCGCTGGCCTATTATCTGCCGTTCATTCAGGCGGCGGAGATAGGGGGCGTTTATCTGATCTCTCTTATCATATTGACGGTAAATGTCGCGGTCTATGTATCCGTATCGCCAATATTCAGACTCTCGCAATCGGTAAGCAGGAATCTAAGATACGGTTCGGTTCTGATAATTATCTTGCTTTATAGCTATGGCGTGGTTCGTCTGGGAAGTAATGACAGCAGTGCAGGTTCCGGAGGATTGACGGTGGGGATCTTACAGGGGAATATGACCCGCGGTCAGAAATGGAATCCCAGGAATCTAGAGATGAATTTCGAGCGTTATTTCGATCTGTCGCGAAAGGCTGTTTCCGAGGGAGCGGAATTCCTTATCTGGCCTGAAACAGCAACCCCTACTTATTTGTTGCAGGAAAGAGGGCATGTGAAAAGAGTACAGGCTCTGGCGGATTCCCTGGGCGTGCCGCTTTTAACAGGGACTCCTTTCTACAGGGTGGTAGGCCCGAAGGAATATGTCTACTTCAATTCGGCGGTTTTGATCGAGCCGGGCCTGGATAATCATCAAGTATATTCCAAGATTCGTCTGGTCCCCGTGAGTGAACGAATACCGTTTTCAGGCAGGTTCAAGAAGTTGAAGGAAATTCGTCTCGGTCAGGCTGACTTTTCTTCGGGCGAAGAGCAAACTATTTTCGATCTTAGAGGCATCAGGTTTGCCGCAGTTATCTGCTTCGAATCGGCGTTTCCCGGCTATTGCCGCGAATTTGCCCTGAAAGGAGCGCAATTTCTGGTAGTGATAACGAACGATATGTGGTTCGGCAGGACATCGCTTCTGGAACAACATGCCATGATGTCGGTGTTCAGAGCAGTGGAAAACAGAATTCCCGTGGTTCGCTCGGCCAATACGGGGATATCGATGGCGATCGATAAATGGGGCAGGATCATGGCGAAATCGGATATTTTTGTCCAGGAGCACCTGACGGCCAGAATTACGCCGGAGGATTCTGAGAGCATCTATGGTCGTATCGGGGATATTATTCCGGCGGCAGCGCTGATATTGAGCGTCATATCCTTGGCCGTTGCCTTTCGAAGACGACGGCATTATAATGGAGAAGGAAAATGAGAGCTACCTGTTTTGTATCGGCGATGATGATGTTATTCGGTTCGAATCTGCATTCGCAGAACTGGGAAAGCTATACTAATACCGATAACGTTCGTCAGATAGTCATAGAATCCGGTCGAGTCTGGGGCGCAACTTCCGGGGGGGCTGTAGCGTTCACACCCTCCACGGGCGATATCCTGAAGCTGACGAATACTGATGGTCTGGGAGGCATCGATTTTAATTGCGTGGAGTCTGACACGGCGGGGAATATCTGGCTTGGCAGCGCCGATGGCTGGCTTAGCAGATATTCACGAGTGGGGGAGATCACCAACTATCCGGTTACTGAAGTTCAACAGTTTTTCGAGAGGGCAATCACCGTTTATGATCTTTTCGTCGATGAGGATCGTATCTGGATGGCCAATGATCTGGGAGTAAGTAAGTTCCTGATATATTCGAATGACGGTGAAATTAAAGATACCGCTCGACGACTCGGTGATATTCCCGATGAGGAGGATGTCGTCTGCGTTTCAGTAATAGGGGACTATCTCTGGGCTGGAACCGCCCGGGGAATAGCTTTCATAGATAAGGATAATGAGAATATTCAATATTTCGGATTCTGGCGGTCCTTTCAACAAGGGAACGATGGTCTGGGCAGCGGGGATATAAGATCGATCGCCGCATATCACGATACAGTGGTCGTCGGGACAGAAAATGGAGCATATAAATTGCAGGTCTCTCCCGATACAACCTGGTTACCGTTTGGGCTTTCCGGACACACGATCAACACCTTTTTGATGACCGATTCAGCGCTTCTGGCGGCCACTGACGGCGGTGTCTTCCAGTACGATGACTCAAATTGGGTGGGACTTACCACCAGCGGTTTGCCGCAATTAAATGTGACAGACATAGATGTTGACTCATCCGGAGAATTATGGGCGGGTACTCCCTCATCGGGTCTTGCCAGCTTGATAGATACGCTCTGGGCTGTCTACACTATTCCCGGGCCGGCGTCGAATTTTATCAGGAATATAGCAATTGATTCCAGCGGCGCGATATGGATGACCCACGATGGTAAAGGGATCAGTAGATTCGAGGATAGCTCATGGACAACTTATAATTCTGCGAATTCCGATCCTGATGATTCGGGGCCGCTTGGCGGTTTAGAAGATAATGCCCTGCATAGTATTGCCGTGGCGCCGGATAATGATATATGGGCCGGGAGCTGGGGGGGGGGATTGTATCGATACAGCCGTCAATCTCAATCCTGGTATCACTGGGGAAATTACAACAGCCCTATGACTGGAGTGCCGCAATTTAATGATTATTGGGCCGCAACCGCTGTACAGGTAGACCAGGATACCGTCGTCTGGATGTCCTCTATGGGGGCCGACTCCGGTGTGGTTGTGGGGGCCTTCCGACCGTCCGATTCCACGTGGCACGTTTATCACACCGGCCCGAACACCGTTCTGGATAACGACATTACTTCTCTTCAGATACAGGGCAATTCTATCTGGCTCGGAATGGTCAATGGTCTTCACAGATTAAATTACAACCGTACTCCCATTAATGAATCTGATGATAGCTGGCAGAATAATATCAGCAGGGATTTCATGGTCGATATGGGCCTTGATCCTTTCGGCAATTTATGGTTTGGAGCCCTGGAAGGTCTCTTTAATACTTCTCCCGCAACCGGAATCGTTCGGCAGGTTGATCTTCCCCCGGAAATTTCAGGCGGCGTTAATGCAGTGGCCTCGGATGGCATGGGTAATATCTGGGTTGGAACTGCTGCTGGATTGGGAGTCTACAGACCCAATGCCTCTGTATGGAAGGCGATTTATAACACCTCCAACAGCCCACTTCTCAATAATGAAGTTACAGATATCGCCATAGATATACAAACCGGCTTGTTATATATTGGAACCATCG
>CBDVBL010000100.1:0-7095 GCA_965372205.1 uncultured bacterium | reverse complement strand
GTCATCAGAAGTAACAGCCTGTCTTTTATCTTTAAGCTGTAAGAGGTAGCTCCAATCACCGACCTTTGCCTGCATATCGACAATACGACGGGAGAGGCCGAAATTGGATCGCAAACCCCGGACAAAATCGGCATCGAGTTGATTCCTGACCCTCTGAAGCTCCCATTCACTCGGGCCTTCCATGCGAAGCTTGTCGATCTCCTCATAGATTGCTTTCTCAACCTCCTCGATAGTATGGGGAGCTTTGGGAGTAGCCCTGATTTCAAATATATCGGGGAATCTCGTAAAACTCGAATAAGCTCTTGCAGATGTTACAAGCTGTTTTTCCTCGACCAGGCTTTTGTATAGCCTGCTTGTTCGCCCCCGTGAGAGAAGGCTGGCGATAATGTCGAACACCTCCTGGTCGCGGCCCCCACCGGCAACCATATGCCAACCAATGGCAAGTCGAGGCTCGGAGTCGTACTCGACGCTTATGCGACGTTCTCCGGTCTGCGGCGGTTCCATGGTGGTAACCGGGGGCACCGGTTTCTCCGACGGCGGAATGGAGCCGAAATATCTATCGACTAATTTAACAACCTTATCGAATTTAACATCGCCTACAATACCGATGACAATATTATTGGGAGAATAATACTGATGGAAAAACTCCTCTACATCCTCACGTAAAACGGTCTCCAGGTCGGAAGCCCAGCCGACTACCGGCCAGTTATAAGAATGGGCGGTGAAAGCTGCGGCGTAGAGCTGCTCCCCGAGTTTACCGCGGGGGTTGTTGTCGGTTCTCAGCCGCCTTTCCTCATAGACGACATCCCGCTCGGAGTAGAATTCCCTGAGAATGGGATTCGACAACCGCTCCGACTCCAGGTATGTCCAGAGTTCGAGGCGGTTCGAGGGCAGAGATACATAATATTGAGTGCCGTCATTGCCGGTGGAGGCGTTCAAGAACGATGCCCCGTTTTTAAGGTAAGTTTCCCAGATTTCATCCTTTACGATGTACTGCTTTTGCTCATCCTGTATTGAGGCGATTAGTGCCCGCAGGGAATCCACCTTTTCGTTACCGCCGCGGTATAAGGGGCTTTTCGTTTCGATGATGGCGTCGGTTAGCTCATGCGCCAGTTCATCGATTCGCCTCATGAGGTTCACCTCGGCGTCATAATTTGTAGTGCCGATATTTTTGGTACCTTTGAACAACATATGTTCCAGCAGATGGGCCGTGCCGGTGATACCCGGACGTTCATCGGCGGAACCGACCTTGAAACGGACAATAGTCGACAAGGTTGGGGATAAGTGCCTCTCCACCACCAGAAGCTCAAGCCCGTTGGGGAAAGTATGCGTTTTCACATCGAGTTGGATATCGCCCTTTTTCGCCTGCACGGAATAGGGTAGAGTAACCAGCACCATCGCTAACAGGAGATTTTTCATCAAACTCCTCCTTAAAAGAAAAAAATCATTGTCAATAACGATGAATTATAACCATTTACCCTTATAAGTTCAACCTGTTCTTATAGGAGATTCGACATCGACCTGACAGGGATTCCTGATTACCTGCCTTGACAAAACCGGCTGTATGAATTTATTGCGTGCTGAATTATGAGTATCCCGCTTCACGAAGATCTTTCAGCGAAACAGATGCGGCGCGTCATCTATGCGCTGGCCTTTCCCATAGTCGGCACCAACCTGCTTCTGCGCGGCGTCGGGATAGTGGATACCGCCATGGTGGGGCATATCTCCGCCCAGGCCCAGGCGGCGGTGGGTATGTCGCAATGGATCATAGGTTTTATGATGGCGATTGTGCAGGGCGTGAACGTCGGTGGCGTTATATCGGTGGCCAGGTTTACCGGTTCCGGAGACGATGACAAGAGGATAGCGTCGGCGGATAGCGCCTTCTGGATGGGTATCGGAGCAACGCTTTTGATGACCGCCGCCAGCTTCTTATTCGTTCGCCCGCTGTCATTGGCTATGGGGGCCGATGAGGCCCTCTCGCAGAGGGTCGCCTCGTATATGCTGATCATTAGCCTGTTTTTTATCAGCAAGGGATTGATACTGGTAACCAGCGGGATATTCCAGGGTTTCGGCGATACAAAGACTCCCTTCAGAGTCATAATGGGAGTTAACGCCATTCATCTAATGATCGCTTTCCCGCTGACGTTCGGCATGCTGGGGTTTCCTCGGCTGGAAATCGAGGGGGTGGCGCTGGCAACCGGGTTGTCGGAGACCATGGGAGCCGGACTCTTGATATTTCTTGCCTATAAGAAAAAACTCCTATGCTTTAAGTGTATTTCGTTTGAGCGGATAAAGAACATTGTCAAGCTGGGATTGCCGGTCTATGGCGAGCGGATCATTACCACCACCATGCAGATGACATACACCAGGATGGTGCTTTTAATCTCGGTGAGCGCCTACGCCGCCCATACGGTGGGCATAATGATCGAAGCGATATCGTTTCTGCCGGGATTCGGTTTTGCGATGGCGGCCACCACACTTGTCGGGCAGAACTTGGGGGCCAGACTTCCCCAGCGCGCTAAGGAATACGGCAATCAAGCCCTTATGATCGCGCTTGCCGTGATGGGTTTTCTGGGTTTGACATACTGGTTTTTCCCCGGAATCTGGATGAGGATTTTCTCCAATGATCCCGAGGTTATCGCATACGGGATACTCTTCTGTAAGTTTGCCGCCGTTATACAGATACCCCTGGCCCTGACCTTGATCCTGGCCGGATCGCTTCGGGGGGCGGGGCAGACCCGCTGGGTTATGTATTCCACGCTGGTCGGAGCCTGGGGCATCAGGGTATCAATCGCCTATATTTTCGGCTGGCATTTCGGGCTGGGTATATTCTATATCTGGCTGGCCATTCCGATCGACTGGACGGTGCGCGCTGTCATGCTCTATCTGAAATATTCCAGCCGCAAATGGAGCCAGGGGCAATGAAAAATTCGTCTCTAACACCCGGCAAATAAAGCCGTTATACGCTCCCGCCGATCTTAAAATGGCCTAAACAGTTAAGCTAAATATGCCGATAAATATGTTGGAGAATTTATATGGGCACCAGGAAGATTTTAATCGTCGATGATAACCCCAATATGTCGACGCTACTTTCCGATATCCTCGAGATATTCGATTTCGAGGGCTGCCATGCCGAAGACGGCAAGGAAGCTCTGGACAGGCTCAAAGAGGAAAATTACGACATGGTTTTCACCGACCTGCGGATGCCCGTAATGGACGGCTATGATCTTCTGGACAGGATCAAAACGGAACACCCGGCGATGCCGGTGGTTGTGGTAACCGGTTACACTGTTGGCAAGGGACAGGACACGGCGCTCTCGCAGAAGGCGGACGGTTTCCTCTACAAGCCGTTCAAGGTAAACGAAATCGAATCCCTGCTCTCGAAACTCCTCGGTCTTTCGGGATGATCGCTTAGTTTATAAACGCAAAAAACAAAACTGCATAGACTCGTTTAAGCCGGCCGTAGCGCGGTGGATCTCTTATTGATAACAGGTGCGTAACAATTTGGAACGGATTGGATTGTACTACTGCCAGCGCTTTTGTAATTGACAATCAGGTAGAAATTTATTATGATCATGCTGTAAAAGGGGACCTGCATGAAAAGGGCGCTGATATTTATTCCGGCAGTTTGCATATTCCTAAATTCATGTACATTCATTGGCAGTAAATCAAATACGTCGTTACCGAATATCGATGAATTTATCGTATTTACAATAGCGCCGGTGGAAAGCGGGCGTTCTATCAGAAATGGTATTAAAATAGAGCTAATATTTAATAATAATTACGATAAAGAAATATTGATCGATGATCCGGATTGTTGGAAAGGAGAAGTAAATCTTATTATCAATGCTCCTGATCCAGAGGATCGTATATTTTCAAAGATAATGGAAACAAAGGAAAGATGTGATCGAATTAAAAGAAAATTGGAGCCTGGAGAAATATATAGATATATATTTGATCACCAGTTGGAGGAATATTTTACACTTTATCCAGGAAGAGAATATACTATTGTGTTTCAGTATTATGGCAATACTTATAATACAGAAGGAAAAGTTATTTCGAATGAAAATAGTGTCATTTTGAGTAATATAATAAAGACCACGTTTATTGAATGAGATAATATGAATTCATTGAATATCAGGAGGTTAGGTTTCAAGTCCTTGCGGACTATCCATACGGATCCGTAGGACGATCTGACGGAGCAGGTAATATGAAGTTGATAAGACTACTCTTCCTGGCGATGTTTTTAATTGTCGTGGCCTGTCCTGCACCAGATTACCCGGTGCTGTTCGGTTATGAAGACGATTGGCATAAATCCCTCACAATTAAAGAGGGCCCTATTGAGGTGAAAATCACTGGTCGTATACGCCTATATAGTTGGGCTGATGCTCTGCACATTAAGGTTGCGATCGAAGGTCTGGACACCTCGAAGATAGTTTTTTTTGATTCGACATTGAGTATTAGTAAAAGAACCGTAAACACTACGAACTATTTCAACGATAAGGTGATATTTGAGAGCGAAGCATTTTGGTTTTTCAGGTATGAAATATATAAAAAAAAGCACAGAATCGACGTTGTGATCGGCGCGACTTATGACAGTCATAAGTTCTATGGTGACATGACGAGGGACGAATTTTTCGCTTATTTAGATATAGTAAACGCCCGGCTTCGCATCGAGAATATTTTCGCCGAGCCCAAAGTAATCGAAGTGAAATTGGACAAGAAGTTGCTGGTGAGGAAATTGCGGGGGCGGGTGCCGGCCTTAAGAGAAAAAGGATAAGATTGCTTCGTCGTCTCATACGAGTCGTAGACCTTCGGACTCCTCGCAATGACGATTTTTCCCCTACGTCATCGCGAGTCCGCAGGACGAAGCGATCTCACCTCAAGCATAGCGATATGGTATGATTCATATGAAGCCTCTTGAGTAAGGTCCGGCTTCCGCTTCCCAATAAATTGACTTTATCTACATCTATAATTATCTTGCCATCATGGATAACCTCGTTGACCGCATTGCAAAGACAATCGATGAGAACCGGCTTCTGAAACGCGGCGATTCGGTATTGGTCGCCCTCTCCGGCGGCCCGGATTCGGTGGCGCTGCTGCATTTTCTGGATCACCTTAAGAGCAAATACCGCATAAGGTTAACAGCCGCCCACCTGGATCACGGTATCCGCTCCGAGGCGTCCGAGGAAAGAGCATTTTGCAAAAATCTCTGCCAGAAGATGAAAATCAAACTTCATTCGAAGAAAATGAACATAGGCAGATCGGCTGAAAAGGAGAAATTAACGGTAGAGGAGGCCGGACGTAAAGCCAGGTATGAATATTTTCAATATCTGTGCGAGCGCTTCGGCTATACCAGGATCGCAACCGGTCACCATTCGGATGACAGTGTCGAGACCATACTCTTCAATATCGCCAGGGGATCGGGCCTGAGGGGCCTTTCGGGGATCGCCCCCCGCCGCGGCAATATAATTCGGCCTTTGATAGAAATCGGGAAAGAGGAGATTCTGCAATGGCTGGATGATCAGAAGATCGCCTATGTTCTGGACAACTCTAATTTATCATTAGAATACGCGCGAAACAGGATCAGGCGGAAGATCCTGCCGGAGCTCGAGAAATTGAATCCATCGGCGAGGCAAAACATCCTGCGACTGGCGGAAAATGCCGCCGAGGAGATTGAATTTATCGATTCGACAGTGGTATCAGTCTATGAAAAGGCCGTGCTGAAGGCCGGTAAGAGTAAAATAGTTCTTGATTTAGGAGTACTGAAAGACTATGATTGGAACGTAAAGAAGAAGGTGGTGAGCGAGGCTTATGGGAGGCTAAGCGGACGCTTCTATAGACCGCCATCTAAGACGATATCCCGTGCCGAGGATGTTTTTGGCGGTAGAAATGGAGCCGTAGCGCCCCTTGGCCGAGATATCTGGATCGAAAAATCGCAAAACCGGATCTGCGTTTTCAGAAAAGGTATCCGGCGGAAGAAATTCAAGCTCGCCATACCGGGAGTAACAACAATCCCGTATTCGGATTTGTATTTTGACTCGAAGCTTTTAAAAAGGTCACACGTGAAGAAACTCAAAACTGATTCCCGCGTAGCCTTACTGGACAATGCGAAGATGAGCGACGTGTCGATCGGATACTGGAAAAACGGCGACAGGATTCGCCCCTTCGGAATGAGCGGCAGAAAGCTTCTTTCCGATATATTTATCGATCGGAAGATATCTTCATTCGAAAGAAGAGAGATTCCGCTTGTTACAGCCGGCGGTAAGATTGCCTGGATTGCGGGCGTTATGATCTCCGATGATTTTAAGATTGGGAGAGGGACAGAAGAGATCTTAAGAATCAAGTTATGCGGATTATCGTAGCCAATAAGAGGCTTCAAGCCAGGGTCAGGTCTCTGGGAAGAGAAATTGCCAGGGATTATAAGACCAAAAGACCGGTTTTCATCGGCATTTTAAAGGGCAGCTTCATTTTTATGTCCGATTTGATCAGGGCGGCGAATATCGATTGCGAACTGGATTTCATGAGTGTGGCCTCGTATGGCAATTCCCAAAAAGGCGCCGGAGTCGTTCGATTGCTGAAGGATATAAATGTCAATATCAGGGGGCGGCAGGTATTGATCGTGGAAGACATTATCGATAGCGGGCTAACGGCTAATTATATCAAGAAATATCTTGAGCTCAGGCAGCCAAGGGCAATAGAATTCGTGACGCTGCTCAATAAAAAGAAGGCACGAAAGGTCGACATAAACATAAAATACATCGGGTTTGAAATACCGGACGTATTCGTAATCGGATACGGGCTGGATTATGGCGAAAGGCACAGGCAGTTGCCGTATATTGCGAAAGGCCGAGAATGACGAAAGACGTTTTTGAAGATAAAGATGAGGATAACAGTTTGAATCGCCAGGGGCCGGGAAAGCGTCAACAGCCACCCAAGGGCCCCCCCCCCGATGGGGGAGGACCCGGGGTCAACTGGCAGAAGACCGCCAAGACGATGGCGTTCTGGGCGGTGGTGATTCTCCTTTCTTTCTGGGCGTTCAACTACTATTTCGGACCCGGCAGGGACACAGTTCAGATATCCTATACCGAGCTT
>CBDVBL010000099.1:0-7095 GCA_965372205.1 uncultured bacterium | reverse complement strand
ATAGGCTCTTTTTATCAGAGTTTCGGGCGGAAGTTGATCAAGCAAGGTTTCGTCCATGAATTCTCGAGGATAGTTTTTTACCGTCAGGATGACCGGTTGCCATCCATACGCAGGGAGATATTTTGCGAATTTCACAGTACGGTAAACACCACCCGTACGGGTGGGAGGAAAATCATATGCGATTATCAAAACCTTTTTCGTCGAGCACGCAGAAGGATTATCCATGAAGACCAGATCCTTAAGTCTTAGGCTTTGGCGTCTTGCCGGAAGTATCGAAGAAACGTTCCAGCCATTGGTGTTCCCCCGGCAGTATCCTCAATAGATCAAAAACAGCGGGTGGACGCATAAATAACATCAAAGAAGCGTATACAACAATTCCCAGCAAGACACAGATAACCAGCACCAGATATGGCTCGAAACCGTTATTCTCCAACAAAAGCCTGCATGCCAGCACAAGTCCGGCCATTATTGCAGTTGCGAATATATATGATCGCAGACTGCCCAGAAGGTTTGAAAATTTAAGATTGATCACGCGAAACGAGACTGCGAAACGCAAGAAAGTTAGCGGCACCATCGCTATTACATAAGCTGATGCCACCCCGATCATTCCCCATCTAAGTCCAAAGAAAATACTGCCTGTAACGGTTATGCCCGTTATGAGCATCACTCGAAACAACCAATCGCTGCGTCCCATGGCCAGCAGAATGCCATTAGCCGGCGCGGAGACGGACCGAAATACTCCCATGGGTGAAAGCAACATGAGAAGCGGGATTACCGGTTCCCACCTGGGTCCCAGTACCGCCAGAACGAAGGGGCCGGCGAGGATGCACAATCCGGTCATCAATGGCAGGGTAATGAACGCGATGCCGCCACACGCTCGCAGAAAGATCTTTTGAAGCTGGGCTATATCATCCTGGAGACGCGAGAGCGCAGGAAACAAAACCCTCATGAGCACGGGAGCGATTGTCTCCGTGGGAAGCAGGCAGAATCTGGTGGCTACGGAGTAATAACCGAGCGGCGCCGATCCCAGCCAGCGTCCAATTATGAATCTGTCCACGTTACGGGTGGCGTATTCGATGATGCTGGAACCCGTCAAATTCAGGCTAAAACCGGCTACGGTTTTTACCTCTGCCCAATTGAAGGTCCAGCCAGGACGCCAGCGAGATACCATCCACAGACCGACGGTCGAGACGACGGAACTGATCAGGCTGGCGGCAACAAGCGCCCATACTCCCCATCCCGAAAAAGCAAGAATGATAGCCACAACGCCGTAAACGATGACTTCAATAAATCTGACTCTGGCAATGAGGTCGAAACGCATATTTCGCGCAAGTAGAGAGCCGGGCACCATCCCGATTGAAGTTATAATAAACGCAATCCCCAGAACTCGAATAACCGGAGCTACAAGATTATTTTTATAGAGTATTCCAAAATAGGAAGCGCCTAAAAGTAAAGCCAGTGCTATTATGAAACCGAATGCCAGGTTGAGAACAAACAGGCTATTTACAAGATCCGGGGAAAGTTCCTTTCTCTGGATTATGACCCCGCGCGTCCCCATATACTGAAAGAGCACCACGAAGCCGGTGACCACGGAGGCCATCGCCAGCAGGCCAAAATCCTCCGGAGCCAGAAGCCGGGCCAGGATTACAGAGACCACTATCCGGATACTTTCCCCTACAAACTGGATGGCTCCGCTCCAGCGGATACCCGATACAACGGTTTTTGATTCTAAAACGCTATTGTTCATGCTCGGTAAGAAGGATATCCAGGCTCACGCCCCGCGCAATCTCCACTTATAAGTAAGTTCAGATCTGTAATTCCCACGGCAGGTTCACCTCTTATTCCGGTTCTTAAGCTACTGATATATAGACCATATCATTATGACTTCAAAGGACTTTTCGACTGAAGAAAAGGGCTGTATGCTGATAAAAAACGGTTTGAAGGCTCGCAGCCGTGTATTATAATTGCCCCTGTGATCGTTTTTTGTATGCCGGAATGTTGAAATCTCAGGAAATTGACGCCATGGGACGAAGTAGAAAAGATAAACTTACTTCCCTCGGTAACATATGTTGTTGGTTATGAATTCTAACATCACCCCTGCAACCTAATTTAAAACCTGCCTGATTCAAATGAAGAAGGTTCGGCTAATAGAGATAAATGAGAATCTGTGCAAGGGATGCGATATATGTATCGAGTTCTGTCCTTTGAACGTATTTGAGAGTTCCGACAGATTGAACAGGAGAGGCTATGATGTTCCGGTTGTCGCCCGGGGTGATGTTTGTAATGAATGCGGCATTTGTGATCTCCTCTGTCCGGAATTCGCCATAATATTAATAAAAGACAGCAAAAAAGATTCAAGTGGCGTTAAACGAAAATAAAATACGTTACCTTAAACGGCTGGAAGGCAATACCTATTTCCTTCTGGGTGACGAGGCCTGCGCCTTCGGCGCAATTTACGCCGGTTGTGATTTCTTTGCCGGTTACCCCATCACTCCCGCAAGCGAGGTAGCGGAGAAGATCGCCGAAGAGCTTCCCCGGGCGGGCGGTGTTTGTGTCCAGATGGAGGACGAACTGGCCAGTATGGCGGCGATCATCGGAGCCTCCTGGACGGGAGCGCGCACCATGACAGCTACCAGCGGACCCGGTTTCTCGCTCATGCAGGAAAACCTCGGATACGCCATTATGACTGAAACTCCCTGTGTTGTAGTCAATGTCCAGCGTTCAGGTCCCTCAACGGGCCAGGCAACCAAGCCGGCCCAGGGAGATGTCATGCAGGCGCGCTGGGGAACTCATGGCGATCATAATATAATCGTTATAGCTCCCAACTCGGCGCAGGAATGTTTCGATCTCGTGATTGAGTGCTTCAATCTCGCCGACACTTATAGAACTCCCGTAATATTCCTCATGGACGGCGAAATTGGCCATATCAGGGAAAGTGTAACGATGCCCGATCTATCTTCGGTTAAGCATGCCGAAAGGAAGCTGGCCAGAGCGGGAGAAGATGTTTTCGGCGGTCCCGAACCAATACCGGGCATGATCCATTACGGCGAAGGACAATTCGTGCATGTAACAGGTTCCACGCATAAAGCTAACGGAATGAGAGATGTAACAACCCAGAGTGTTCACGATACTCTTATACGAAGGATTTACGGGAAAATCGAATATAACCGTGAAAAAATCATAAAAGTGGAAACCGATTTATGCGATACTGGCAAAAGCCGAATCGGTATTATTTCGTTCGGCGCGTCTGCGAGACCGTCTCTCGGCGCGGTGAAAAAAGCCCGCTCCAATGGCAAAGATATCGATTTCCTCAGACTCATAACAATATGGCCGTTCGCGAGAAAACAGGTCGGCGAATTTGCGAAAAAGCTCGATACAATCCTGGTCCCGGAAATGAACCTGGGACAACTTTCCAGAGAGATTGAGCGTTTTGTAGATTGTGACGTTATCCCTGTCTCCAAGATCGGGGGGATCCCTCATACCGTAGACGAAATCTATTCGGCAATTATGAAGGTTGTGTGATGGAAGAACACAGACACAGACTCATGGATTATTTGCGGGAAGAGATTATGCCGCATAAATTTTGCGTGGGATGCGGATGCGGTACTGTATTAAACGTGTTTACCAACGCCATCGACGACCTCGGCCTCGATCCCAAAAAGATGGTCTGTGTTTCCGGTATAGGCTGTTCCTCGTGGATTCCCAGCCCCTATTTCAAAGCCGATACGCTTCATACCACTCATGGCCGTCCCATCGCGTTCGCTACCGGCGTGAAAATAATGCGTCCTGACCTGACGGTTATAGTCATCGCGGGCGATGGTGACATTGCCGGTATCGGCGGAAACCATTTGATCCACGCTGCCAGAAGAAATATCGATCTTACGGTTTTGATGGTCAATAATATGATTTACGGTATGACCGGCGGCCAGGTGGCGCCTACCACACCCATCGGGGTAAAAACCACAACCACACCCTACAGAAATGTCGAACCGCCGTTCAAGGTGGCGGATCTGGTGGCGACTGCCGGCGCCAGTTATGTTGCCCGCTGGACCACCTACCATGTTCTCCCTCTTAAGAAATCGATGCAAGCCGCCATCGAGAAAAAGGGATTCAGTTTTGTAGAGATAATCTCGCAGTGCCCGGACAATTACGGTCGCAGAATCGGCCTGCGTTCAGGCGTCGAATTCCTGAAGATTTTCAAGGAAAAATCGGTGCGCGTGGAAAAGATAGAGAAAATGTCGAAAGAGAAGCTGAAGGACAGGATCATAATAGGAAAGCTTCAGGACGATGACAGGCCGGAATACGTTTCTGAACTCCATAAAATTACCGACGAGCAGGTGGCGAAAATAAAACAGGAGGCGGGCGGTTGATCGTACGGTTTGCCGGTTTCGGCGGGCAGGGCATAGTGCTTTCCAGCTACATCCTGGGCCAGGCCGCCGTTTTCGACGGGAAAAAAGCGTTGCAGAATCAATCCTACGGCAGCGAATCCCGCGGCGGCGAAACCCGCGGCGATGTCATCATCTCCGACGATGAAATATACGACCTGGAACCGACCCGATATGATCTGCTGGTCGCCATGACTCAGCCCGGATACGATAAATTTATATCAAGCTTGAAACCTGAAGGTACCTTAATAACGGATAAAGACCTTGTAGTTCCCGACAGCAGGGACGAACCGCAAAATATCTTCAAGCATGCTGTCAGCGCCACCGATATAGCCTCCAAAAAATTCGAGCGAAAGATTGTCGCCAATATGATCATGCTGGGATACACAAACACGGTTTTGAATCTGGTATCGGAATCCGCTCTCTCCAGGGCGATTGAAAATAACGTGCCCGATGGAACCGAAAAACTCAACCTGGACGCCATGAAAGCCGGCATCGAGTTGGCGAATAAAGAGAAGAAAACAATAAAATCAAAATAGAAATTAAAATCTCATTCACTGCCGAATGGGGCAGGCTGGTGGATGAAGTTTATGTGGAGTAGAAAAAACTCCTTTTATTACTCGGCTTCCTCCTATTCCTTCGGGCAGTTCGGTATTGTCCGCCCCGGTGGAAGCAACGTACTGTTATCTCCGCAGGCAGAGCTAAGCTGCTCCTGAGAAAGGCCTTCAGCCCGCAATAGGATAGCCCCCTCAAGGTGGGCACCGCTGAGGATAGCCCCCTCAAGGTTGGCCCCATATAGGCGTGCCCCATGAAGTTTGGCACCCCGAAGGTCTGCCTTAGCCATAAATGCACTTACTGCGTTCGCCTGCCTGAGGTCGGCTTCAAAAAGATTGGCGCCGATTACTGAGTTGGCACGATCTTCAGATTTGATCAGCCAGTAGTTATCAGGCCTGGTGGAGACGTCTTTCTCTCGGAAATTGGCAAAAACATCATAGCCGAACGACCGAAATATCGTTGGTATTCCCTCGCCTCTAATGCCGTTGATGGACCCATAGGAAAGCACAATCAACAACATACCTATTAATATAACCGCAAGGAATTGATATATCCTCCTGTCACGCCGTGCTTTTCTAAATTGGTATTTACGTAGTTCATATCCTCGAAGTGTTCTCGCATGCGAACTATAAAATATGATACCGGCGGCGATTGATAGAGTTATCAATCCCATATGAATAATTGTGCCTGTCCAGTCGTGGCGGGGGATATATCGGAGCCAGAAACAGCAGATGGTAAACGGTACGACCCACCAGGCCAGTATAATGCTGACCCATTCCTCGAGCCGGGCGATTGATAACCGTTTGCTTTTTATCTTATCGAAATGCCGGCGGACGAGGCCGTTCAGAAGCCAGGGGTAGGCGCGTTCGTCCAGCCGTTTGCCGTCCTCGAACCGCGCCGGCAGGCCGGCCAGCCCCTCCCACAGACGGTGAAGGTAAAAATGCATATATAGATAGAATCCCACAAGGAGAATAGGCGCGGTCAAATAGAACCAGGCAATCGGAATCGCCGTCCTGATTATGGGAAGCGGCGAGGAGGACGAATTGGTTAATAAATTAACATCGGTAGTGGTGAAGATTGTCAGCCATGAATATGCACATCCCAATAGCATGGCCAGAAATATCTTGCGCGCGTTTTTGGAGGTCTCCTCGACGATTTTAAGAATCTTGAAATCACGGATATCCTCCGGCAGCTTTGCGCCGGTGATATCCGCCCGCGCGAACTCCGTGCCCTTAAGGCCGGTAGCCCCTTCGAGAATGCAATCCTGTAAGTTTGCTGTATGAAGCCCTTTAATATTGAACATTACCGCATTTCGGAGATTAGCGTTCCCTAAAACAGCATCTTCCAAATTACATTTAGTAAGAATTGCCTCCTCAAAATTTGCGTTTAGGAGACTGGCATTCTGGAGATTAGCTTTGAAGAAGACGGCACCTTGAAGGTTAGCAAAACGTAGATTTGCTTCTTGGAGTTCCGTCCACCACAATAAAGTTCCTTTTAAAATAGTATTTCCAAGAGAGGCATTCTGAAGGTTGGCTTTAGAAAGATGGGCTCCTGATAAATCGGAACCATCCAAACGGGCATGTTGCAGATTGGCCCCGTGTAATTTTTTCCGCTTTAAATTAGTTTTTTCAAGTACAGCCTGCTCGCCCTCTTTCCCCTTCGACTCAAGCCATTTCTTATGCTCCGCAAGGATCTTTTGCAATTCCTCGTCGGTAATCTCGCGAAGCGGCTTCTTTTTTTCTTCCGGCTGAGAATTATCCGGAGCTTCGTCTTCAGGCTTATCAGGTTTTTCGGTCATGTCTGTTATATGCCTTCGATAAGGACTAAAATCTGCCGTCCTTTTTCAGAAATTCAAGTAGGTCTGCTCGTCGGTGCTTATTTCTGGCCAAAGATGATCTTTTGACTCATACGAGTCAACAATATTCTGAAAAAATATCGGGTTTCTCTCCCCTTTGCGGGATCGGAACCCGACTTACTCAGCTGAAAACAATAAAATCGAAATAGGAATTGAAATCTGCTTCACCGCCGAATGGGGCAAGCCATATAGAAAGTCTACATTAATCGCATCCTTACGCCTGTTTTTGCCGTAGATATAAGAAGAGAGGAACCGGTTTATGTTCAAACGCTACCCTTTTCTAAGAGCAGTTGTCATTTT
>CBDVBL010000098.1:0-7105 GCA_965372205.1 uncultured bacterium | reverse complement strand
CACGACGAACTCGTATTTCGTGCCGGGATCAGATTTAAGTAATTTCCGGATTGCGACTATGCCGTCGAACAAGCTCGCGTCTACGCCATTGATCGATCGGAGAACATCGCCTTTCATGAAACCGGCATCTTCGGCCGGCGTATCCGGAGAGACATACGAGACCTCTACTTCGTGGCTGTGACTCCATGCAATCTGCAGCCCGGAATTGTCTTCTGGCCAGGGCTGATTGAACTTGTCCCCTCTTTCCACGATCAACCGCTCGCCTGCATAGTCGCAGTAAAGCACGAAATTCCGAAAAAGAGTATTGCCCAGAATGCCGATTTGGTCGGCCGTAAATGCCGTATCGGTACTCCCGAAGGGGAAACTGATTTCCGGCTCATGCACCGTGAACCCGGCAAACCTTATGCTGTCGCATCTGACTTTTTTAAGTTGGAATTCATTGCCGGCGCCATGACCCATACGCAGGACGCCATCCTTACCGGTGTAACCTTCACGCAAAGCATAGCGACCATCGAGGTGCGTGGTACCGGCCCCCAGATCGAACATCCAGCTTCCCGCGTGCTCGCCGTCAAGCGTTGCTGATGTCCTGAAAACGTTGTTGGCAAGATGCATGTCGGCCACGTGCCCATCACCTGTATAAGTAAAAGTCTCTGGCTCATAAAACGATACCATCTCGTTTGCGAAGTCCACCCTGGTGACAAACCGGGAGAGGAAGTCAAAGCCCAGGATGCCTACTACATCGAGACCGATCCGCCGGATCAGTTCATCCATGTCGATAACGGCTACCGTCTGATCCTGGAAGCGGATACCTTTGACCTTGTACGGAGGCAGAGTTGCAAAATTTACCTCTACTGTACCGCCCGCTCCTTGCCCCCTTATCTCGCCCTCCGGTTCGAGTCCCAGTTCTTCAGCAAATGCCTTGTTCAGTACGGTCATACCAGCACCGGTGTCGAGGATCCACAGGCGCTCTTTCCCGCCTGCTGTCACCGGGATGAAAAGATGATTTCCGATGAACTCAATTGGAATATTCTCGGCGCGATCACCGTCGACAAACTTGTAGTCCCTGGCGCCTTGTTCGGGAGGCTCAAATAAGATAGGATCGATCTCAGGATTTGATACGTATCGAGTCAATCTCGCTTCCTGGACCTGTCCGGTTCCATGCGATACCTCTTTCGTCCAGAAGGGTACCATCAGACCCTCGATTTCGCGATAATCACCGTAGAAAACGTCACGGCTCTCAATATCTTCAACGAAGACCGCCTTCTCCCGGACAAAAGTACGGGTATTGATATAGTATGTATAGCTATCGACATTGATCTTGTTGGCAATCTCGATGACGTAACAATCTTTGCCGTCCACCTGCTCGATGTCTCCAAGACTGACTGTGAAAACATCAGATTCATGCTCAGCAAAGGCATATTCCTCAATGAGTTTTCTCACCTGACGGCGCTTGACGGTCGCTTCATCAGGATTGGTAATCACCTGGAGTTTTCCGTTTTGGTCCAGCATCCAGGCGTTCTCACCGTTATCGCCCTGGATTACATTAAGAGGACCCAGAGCGATCTCAGCCCGGCTCAGGCCTGGTTTCTGCGTCCAGAACTTCAAAGTACCCTCCATTCCACCCAGCGATAGAGTACCCTCTGAGCAGGAAGTCCGTTCTGACAACATCCGATCCAGTCCGCCTGACGACTGAAAATACCGATTTAAGATTTCGTAGGGATCGCTGATCTCCTGAGCCGGGACAGCGGCTGCGATCGCTATAATCAGAACAGTTGCGGAAATAATAGTTACACAACGATAATGCATAGACATACTCCTTTCAATAAAGCATCATACCAGCTTCTTAGACGTAGAATCAATCGCCGAGTTGCGGCATTATAGTTGTCCCGCTTCCCAAATTGACCAATTTTGGCGTTGACCTTTTGCCGGCTCCGGGACCACTGATTACAAACAAACCCGACCCTGGCTATGGAGGACTAACAAAAAATATTGTACAATTAACGGCGCAGGGATTTGAATCCCGATATTAAAGATATCGTTTCTTCATTACAAAAACGAATTATATAATCTAGAAAAATCCGAGCAGAAACTATCCTATTCGAAGTCGCAAATCGTCAAGAGGTGCTCTCGTAACCTATTGTATCACAACAGATATCTGGTGGGGGGAGGATTCGAACCTCCGAAGCCTGAGGCGACAGATTTACAGTCTGTTCCCTTTGACCACTCGGGAACCCCACCCGGCATTCTCAATCAGATAGCCGGAGAACGGAATCGAACCGCCGACCGGCTGATTACAAATCAGCTGCTCTACCAACTGAGCTACTCCGGCATTCAATGCAAAGATCGACCGCTTCCGATAAAATATTACCTCGGCAGCGCCTCAATATATGTTCGGTGAATACACCAGTCAAGGACGATGATCGACCTGTGAAACTCCGCTAATTATTTGCAGAGGCCAGCAGCCGGTGAGCGTCGCGATAACGATAATTATTGGAGGGAGCCCCCAACAGTATCGCGCCGAGCCTTCTACCATTGCTATCTTCAATCCCTATTGCCAGACAATATCCGGAATCCCTGATATATCCCGTTTTCCCTCCGATAATATCATGCCGCCCGTATAGCAGGCGGTTGGTATTATAGGCTATATGTTGCCGATCACCATTCAGCGCTCTATAGGTATAGCTTTTCCGGGAGATAGCGTCTGCGATGTGATCGAATTCCAGGGCGGATTTAAAAAGCCTGGCAAATTCTAAGGCAGTCGAGACATTGCCGCCATCGAGGCCGGTGGGATCTGTAAATCGGGTATGCTTTAGATTCATACCCTGAGCCAGTTCGTTCATTTTTGCGATAAAATCGTCCCGCTCCAGGCCCGTGGACCTTGCCAGAACCCTCGCGGCCACGTTATCCGACGATATAAGCATGAGGTTGAATAGATCATTCATTGTTAGTTTCTGCTCCACGTACAGCCTCGTCCTGCCCGCTCCTTTTCTATCCTTAGCGGTAACGGTCTCCACGGTAGAGAGATCGGGCGAAGTTTCCAGGAATACCATGGCCGTGATCAGCTTTGTGAGGCTGGCGATCGGCCTGGTCTTATTCTCGTTTTTCCCGGTCAGAATTTCACCGCTGTCGAGGTCGATAAGGACGGCCGATTTGGATTTGAATCTCGATCCCGAAGACGGACTGATCGCTTCCCAAACCACCTCGAATAACCCTGGCTCCTCCTCAAACCTGATGGAGGCGGCCTTTCTTGTATTTGCGATCGTCGAATAGGCCGCGGAAACGGCCCAGATGGCCAGCACGTAAAAGAGTATTCTTTTGGATAATTTTCTCACTCGCTCATCTCCAATTGCAGCAGTTCCATAAACATCCTGGCGTTTCTTACCGCCTGTCCCAGGTGACAGTTATTAAAAAACAGATATATCTTATCCGTTCGCGATTTCAAACCGTCAATCTTTTTCTTCCACTCCGTCAATTCGTCCTTCGAATAAAGGTAGTCGTATCGATCTCCCTTGCCCCCCCACCAGTTGGCGGCGTTGCGGCCATGCAATCTGACATAACCGGTGTTGGTGGTCGCCTCAATTAAGGGAGGAAAGAGGCCTGAGAGAGCCGGCTCATCCACACAGCAAAAACCTATCCCGTTTGCGCGGAGAGATTCAAAGAGATCCGGCCGATTCCAGCTTCGATGACGAAATTCCACGAATAACGGTATTTCGCCGAAATATTCTCGTCCTTCACGGATATAGTCAACGCTCTGAGGACTGTATTTGAAGCTGTAGGGAAACTGCGCGATATAACCCCGCAGCTTGCCCGATTCCACCATCGGTTTCAAAGCCTCGTTGAATTTCTCGGTTTCGCTTTTGATATCCTTCCTGTCATGGGTGAAACTCCGGTGAGTTTTCACCATGAACTCAAAATCATCGCCCACCTTTTTTGCGATGTTATAGAAGACTGCAGGATGCGGAATACGATAATACGTAGAGTTAATCTCGGTCGCATTGAAATGGTCTTTGTAAAAATCGAGCCGCTTTCCCTTCGGCAATCCGGGCGTGTAAAAGACACCCTCCCAGTCATCAAAGGAATAGCCAGAGGTCCCGACGACTATTTTACTTTCGTTCTTTGCCATCTTCCCTGGCCTCTTGAAACCTGACAGATCCGCAATTCGGGCAAATCCATTTACGTTTCTTATGGAAGCTCCGAGATTGCTCCTTCATCTTCTTTTTACATCGTCGGCAATACATCGATAATATGAATGGACGAAAAGGTCAAAAAGGACTCCCTTGATACCGACGATATGCTGCATCTGGCGCTCAGGCGAGTATAAAACCGGTGAGCAAAATACCAGATGTTGCCTCGCCTTCGATCATTTACGGTCATGTTTCAAATTCTAATCTGAAGACCCCGGAAAATCAATTCAAAAGTGGAGATCCTGAGCTGTGGCGGGTCATATCCGCCATGACGGGTAGGTTATTGATGTTTAGAAAAATAGAATTTCATGCCGAAATTCAAATAGAAACCACTTATCTTGGTTTCGCTGTCGAGGACTTTCATTTTCTCATAAGCATAACAAAAGCCTCTTTTCGCCTGCGTATAACCGCCACCGTTCCCGCTGCCAGAAGCATCAGCCCCAGGATGATCATGCCCCATTCGGAGAGGGTGGGAACAGGCTGACTGCAGCCAATACCGAAGGCACCAATATCGCCACCTTCTTCGCCGGCCCCGACACAACATGAGGACGCATCCAGAAAAAAATTACCGTTTTCAGGATCGCAAAACATGGGGTTGCAATCGATATTTCCCTCACCTTCCCAGCCCCCCTCGATATCGCTATAAGTAATTATCGGCGTGCAGTTGATGGCAGAGATCTCGTTTCCCTCTGCAGCGGTATCAGCCCAAAATATAGTGTTTTTTATCGTTATAGATGACTCGTAGCAATGAATTCCACCACCCCCAACGGCCGAATTACCATAGACTGTATTGTTGAAAAAGGTGACGTTGCATACATCGCACCGAACACCCCAACCCCAATCGTCTGCATAATTCTTGTAAATTACGTTACCGATAATAGTCGGATCGCATGCAGCAGAATAGATTCCCGCGCCACTAAAAGCACTATTATTGCTTATCGTATTATTGCTGATAACAGGATTTCCATTAAATTCACAGGCTATTCCGCCGCCATGCCGGATTGCAATGTTCCGTGTGATGATGTTATTAGTTATCTCCGGGCTGGAATCGTCACAATAAATCGCCCCACCGTAGGGGTAAAAAGGCAGCCTGCCATAGGCGACATTACGGCTAATGACGTTATTATCAATCACAGGATTACTATTTTCCCGGCAATAGATTCCCCCCCCGCAGCCGGCAGAATTGTCGCTGATGATATTATTTACAATAATTGGACTGGAATAAAAAGCGCAGGAAATACCGCCTCCAATATAATGAGCCTGGTTATCAATGATGACGTTGTTACTGATGATAGGATTAGAATATTCCCAGCAAGCTATCCCGCTTCCTTCAATGCCATCCGAATATCCCCAGATAATATTATGGTCAATGGTGGGGCTGGAATATTCTATGCATCCGATCCCCCCGCCCGGAGGTTCTTCGCTGGGCCCATTTTTAATGGTAAATCCGGTTATTATCGCCCCGCTATCTTCGCCATTTTCGAATTTGACGACGAAATCTTCGCTGACGCTCCAGATGATAGTGGTCGATATATACGATGTATCGCCAGTAGTTAAAAATAAAGATCCAAGTACGGCATTATGCCCATTGAAATTGATATTCTCGATATACGTGCCCGACTGCACCAATACGGTGTCGCTGTCGGAGGAAGCGTTAATACCCTCCTGGATAGTGGGGAAGTCATCGGGGATATTAATAACAGTGGCGGAAGCGGGCAGCGCCAGAAAGCCAACCAACCCGACCGAAATCATCAAGGACCTTATCATGGCATACCCCCCATTTATCCAGTTGTAGAAGCCTCGCTGGATGAAGAATCGACCCGTATTCAAATATAGGGTCCTTCGGACATGGTTACAATGTTTTTTTCGGATTCAAATAGAATAGGAAAATCGGTTCATATAAACCGGAATTATCAGCAGTCGCGAGTCAAGCGCTATGCAAACGATTTTGAGATACACATCTCACCGTGAACGGAAACCATCTTATCTTAACTGCATCTCCACCCGCGCGATCTTCCCGGCCTGGACATGCACCTCGACCGTTGAACTCTTCCCGTCGACACTGGAATGAAGCGTATACTTCCCCTCGGGAACATCGCCGATAACGAAATTCTCGTTGTAGGACTCATCCGGATGGACCTTATCCATATACGTTTCGGCAAAAGAGAACGGGGATTCGGTGGGAATCGGCTTGGTGACGCCGTAGATCCTGGCGCCGGGAACGGGGTTTCCATCGGGATCGGTCAGGATACCGACGATGGTCCCGGTTCCGGGAAGAGGCGCCACCCACAATTCGGGATTTCGAGTATGGCTTTCTTTATTGGAATCGTTTTCTTTCGAGAGCGAGACCTCGAAATGAAGATGCTCGTTGGTGACATTCCCCTTCTTGCCGATCGAACCGATAATATCGCCCCTCCTGACCTTGTCTCCCACCTGTTTGAAAATCTCGTATTGATGATGATAATGGGCGTAAACATAGAGATCATCCTGACGTGTATCGCATCTCAAGACCGAATGCCCGATCTCGCGATATATATATACGATGACGCCGTCATCAACCGCCAGCAGAGGGACACCCTCGGGGTCGTTGTATTCGTTCCCCTGATGCTGGCGGAAATTGCCTCCCATGGTGGAGCCGTAAAGATATGTCTGATCCTTTTGATTCTGATCGTCGGGTCCCACCGGCCGAAGCATCCATTGATGAATAGGATCTTCAACCTTTGAAAAAGTGTCGTCTACAAGCGATTCAGCGGGCGGGATCGGGGTCCCCTCAGAAAGCCTGAACAGGCCATGATGTGTCCCTGCCAGCAAATCGCCATCGTTTGTGATCCCCAGGCAGATAATGCTGCCATCCGGTAGACCATTCTTGACACCAAACGAGGTCCACTCATCGGCTTCTAGATCTAATGAGGCTATTTCTT
>CBDVBL010000097.1:0-7129 GCA_965372205.1 uncultured bacterium | reverse complement strand
AAGGCTTTCGAGGAATTTAAACGATTTCAGGTTGCGTGGCAAGCCAAGATGATAGCCTGCTAAAGCCATGATCACCTCCGCCGCCTCTTTTCCTATTTTCTTGTCATGAGCCATTTGAGATATTTTCGAAAGCGGTTCCGATTCCATCCGCCTTAAAAGAGCAAGGACTTTCTCGGATAGAACGATTATGAGTTCATCCGTTTCCGCGCACTTAGTGCAGACCAACCCGCCACGACTCAAAGATACCATGAGTTTTCCGCTGACCTTATCCATGCGGCATGAAACACATCTATCCAGGCGGGGCGCATACCCCTCTATTTCCAGAAGCTTGATCACGCCGCTCCAGAAGAGCAGGCCGCATACATCAGGCCTCGATTCGTTCAGCGTTTCGAGATATTCGAGCGTTAAGGCAAATGTTTTCGGCTGCGCCTCTTCGGCATGAGATGTTTTATCGAGAATCTCACACCAGGCCGACCCGAATCCGAATTTGCGTGAATCGGCCACCATCTCCTTGAAATCCTGCAGAACCGATGCCGAGCTTAAGGTGCCTAGATCGCTAGTTTCCTTCTTATACAGGACTCCTTCAATTAGATTGAATAACTCAATTGAACCGGACATCTTCGATTTTGGTCTTCCGACTCCTTTGGCCACGGCCTTAACCTTCCCTACCTCCCGGGAATACAAAGTCACAACCCGGGACGATTCCGCTATCCGGGTTGTGCGAATGACAAATGCTTCGATTTTAAAACGGCTCATGGGAAATCTGGCTACGGATCGGGAGATTCCCCGGGGGTATCGGCGCTTGTAGAATCGGTCGGCACGAATTGTATCACCCTCTGGTCGGGTCGGGCGTAGCCGTATTTCTCCACGGCGTAACGCTTGATATAGTCGGGATCGTTTTTCATCTTATCCATTTCCCAGAGCAGATCATGCTGTGCAACCTGCAGGGTCGAGATATCCTTTTCCAGCCTCTCGATCCTTTTTGAGAGAATCCACATCCTGAAAAAGCCGAACTCGCCCCAGAAGAAGGAAAGAATAACAAATACAGCGGCCGTGATAATCCCGAACATCAAAAGGCGCGACTTGATTTTCGATCTCTTCAGCCGGCTTTTGAATTTTCTTGATACTTTCGGATACCTGGCCATATCACCTATCGCTGGATGGATGAAAACGCCTTGACGCCGAGAAAGCGAGCGCGATCTCCAAGCTCCTCCTCGATCCTCAAGAGCTGGTTATATTTGGCGACTCTATCCGTTCGGCAGCCGGAGCCGGTCTTGATCTGGCCGCAACCCGCTCCCACTACCACATCGGCGATAGTGGTGTCCTCGGTTTCGCCCGAACGGTGCGACACCACCGAAGTCCAACCGGCCTGTCTTGCCATTTCTATGGCCCGCATGGTTTCGGTCAGCGTGCCTATCTGGTTGAGTTTTATCAGGACGGAGTTGGCGACGCGTTCCCGAATTCCGCGCTCTATCCGGGAGGTGTTGGTAACGAAAATGTCATCACCCACAATCTGAATCCTTTTGCCTATTTTTCCGGCCAGGATAGCCCAGCCCGCCCAATCCTCCTCGGCCAGGCCATCCTCGATGGAGATTATCGGGTAGCGCTCCGACCAGTCGGCATATAGATCGGCCATCTCGGTTGCCGTCAGCTTCTTGCCCTCCGATTTCAGGTTGTATTTACCGTCCTCATAGAATTCCGACGAGGCGGGATCGAGAGCGATGAAAACGTCCTCCCCGGCCTTATATCCAGCCGATTCTATAGCCTGCATGATGACCTTGAGGGCCTCCTCGTTGGATTTTAGATCCGGAGCGAAACCGCCCTCGTCGCCAACCGCAGTATTGTACCCTTGTGACGATAAAACTTTTTTCAAATGATGGAATATCTCGATGCCACACCTGAGGGCCTCGCTGAAATTAGGACGACCGGCGGGCATCACCATGAATTCCTGCAGATCGACGTTGTTATCGGCATGCTTGCCGCCATTTAAGATATTCATCATGGGGACGGGAAGGATGTTGGCATTATCCCCGCCTATATACTTATAGAGCGGTTGGGCTTTATGGCTAGCCGCCGCCTTGCATACCGCCAACGAGACGCCGAGTATGGCGTTAGCGCCGAGATTCCCCTTATCTGCCGTACCGTCAAGTTCGATTAAGAACTCATCCAATGACTTCTGATCAAGTGCATCGATACCGGAACCAACCACAGCAGGCGCAATCTTTTCGTTGACATTCTTTACAGCGTTCGAGACACCTTTACCCATATAAATTGATTTATCCCCATCGCGAAGCTCTACCGCCTCGAATTCTCCGGTGGAGGCACCTGACGGCACGGCCGCCCGGCCCATTTCGCCTGTTTTCAAGACACAATCGACCTCCACTGTGGGATTGCCGCGGGAATCTAATATCTGCCTTGCCTTCAAACCTGCAATGGAAACCATAATCCTCCCTTGACCCAGATCATCATCATGAAACGCTGGGGGATTGTAATATAGGCGGATGGAATGTTCAATCTTTTTTTGGGATTGGGGATATTATCCCCATCCCTGTCATGTCCATACGGATCCGAACGGACCGAACTCGATCCAACATCCATGAAATTTCCGCGAAAGGGAAAATGCCCAAAATATCCATTGACTCCCTTCTGGAATGCCGCATATTGTTCAATTAGCTTATCATAGCGTAGAAAGAAAGGCAACCGGCCCCTATTAATACACGCAAATTAAGCCCAATAATATCACGAGGAGGGTATCTGATGAAAAAGCTGACCGTTTTGGCCATATCCGCCATAACTGGAGCGGCAGTACTGTTTTCGGTAAGCGGATGCAGTCTTATAGGTCTGGGAATCGGTGCGGCCGTCGATAGAGCCAGCCCGGATAATTTTGAGGAAATAACGGGATGGGAGATTGAGACAATCAATCCGGGAGATAATATCCTGATACAAAAGATAAACGGCGACTTATTTACCGGCAAATTCGTGGGCCTGGATCAAATATCACTTGATAAATATTCGGCTAAATACTCAAAATGCCGCGATCTTCATAGCGGGAAATTCAATCTCCCCCTTTTGGGAGATACTATCATCGCCGTCGACACGTCGGGCAAAAATTGGGAAATAGAATTCATTGGATTTGACGCCGGTTCCCTCCTTTTTCGGAAGAAGAATCTTAGCAAACCGGGCAGAGTTACTCTGACTAGAATATCAAAAATAATAGTCGATGGGAAATATGAAATCTCCGGTTCTACATTGAATACTATGACTCTCGGGCATGAAATCCCGAGTTATTATTCCTTGATTCTCAACGGTAATGTTCGCAGACATATAATTCCTATCGATGATATCTATAGTATAGAAATTAGAACCTCGAAACACGGGGCCCGGAACGGATTTATGGTCGGAGCGGCAATCGATATTATCGTAATTGCCCTTATTTTGCTGGAAAAAGACGAACCACCTCCCCAACCGCCTCCAAGCGAAGAATGCGGATGTCCGTTTATTTACAGCTTTGACGGAGAGAAATTCGTGCTTGACTCGGAAGGATTCGGGGGATCTATTTTCAAGGCCGCAGAACGCCCGGACTGGGACCGACTCGATTATCTGGTTGAGACAAACGGAATCTGCAGGATTAAAATCGCCGATATGCTCCAGGAAACCGATTTCATTGATGAGGTAAAGCTTATTGCGATCGACCATTCGTCCGATATCGAGGTACTGCCGTCGTTCACCGGCGACCTCTATTCTATAGCGAAGCCGACGCCTCCCCAGAGCGCGGTTGATCTGTGCGGCGCGAATATTATGCGGATAGTAGAAAAGAGCGACAGCCTGTATTGGATCAGCAATCAGTTCACCCGCGACCCCGAGCAAATGGGCCAAGCGCGTGACGGGATCATTTTAGAATTTTCCAGGCCTGCCGATGCCGATTCGGTGAAACTGCTGTTTAATATCAAAAATACGCGCTGGGCCGCGCTGATGCAATCGGAATTCCTGAAAATGCATGGCAGAGAATTGGACAACTGGTATGAATTAATGAACAGTTCCGAAAGCGAGTGCGACAAACTGCTGGAGGCATTCGTCAGAGAGGGAATGCTCCTGATAGATTTATGGTATGGAGGACAGTGGCAATATTCGGGCTTTATCTGGGAGGTAGGAACCAGTACTTTCAGGGAACAAATCGTACGTCTGGATATTGGCGATATATCGGGGGACATACTGAGAATGAAATTGGAATCCACGTCAGGATTCTGGATGGTAAACAGCGTTTTTGCCGATTATTCTCCGAATATGACAATAAATACAACCGAAATTTCTCCCGCTAAGGCCGTCGATCAAGAAGGAGAAAGCATACTATCGGTTTTGCTGGACGCTGATGAGCGCTATCATACGATGATCACCTATGACTGGGCCGAATTGGAGTTCAATGTACCTCCCCGAAAAGGAAATCTCGAGCGGACATATATAATTAAGAGTACAGGATATTATACGGTCAACGTTCCGACCTCCGGCGATCCCAAGACCGAACTCCTGGAAAAATGCCTTACAGAGCCAGGGGCTTTCGGCCGATACGCGGTCCGGAAATTCAATGATATTGCCGTGGGGAGTATAAACTAAAGCCAGCCGTGAGTTTATCGGCCTGCAGGATTTGATCCGGCATCCATATTGGCCTGCGTGTGGATTCCCGCTTCCGCGGGAATGACAACCTGGCCCCCATGTCACTCCGCACTTAATGCGACATTCAGTTGTTGGCCATCTCCTTGTCATGCCGGACCCCGATCCGGCATCCATTTTTCCGTGGGGGCTGGTCTCAGACCAGCCCTTTCTCTTTTGGGCGATCTTAGATCGCCCCTGCGAAAATCATAAATTTCAAGCGGATTAGAATAAATAGATAACTTTGTTTCGCGGAGAATCCGACGGAATATCAGGGCAGCCTGAATCTCTTCCTCAAACCCCACTCGATTGACAGGCCGGCTAAAAGAATAATCAGAAACAGCGGCATGCCGAACGGCCTTATCCGGGCGTGAGTCTCTTCCGTATAGGGGGTCAATTGCAGATCGCCGGAGAACTTTTCGATATCATCTTTTGTATATGCGACCGCTCCCGTCGCCTCGGCGATCCTGCGGGTCAGGTTGTAATCGGGAGACCGTGACGCCATCTCCAGGCTGGATTTTTCTATCGCAAACTCCCCCGATATCGTACCAACTGTATCTCCATAGGATGATGCCACGGCGTTGAAAACATAGTTTCCCGCAGGAAGCGATGATAATTCGCCGGTATAAATACCGCTGCCCGATTGGGTTAATATGGCGTCCTTAATAGGAGTATCCGCCCCCTCCGGGATGATCGAAGCCTCCACCAGGGCCCCGTTTTTCGGACGGCTGGCCTCGTCGTAAAGATATCCCGTTAGAATCACAGGCTCGCCAAGACGATATACCTTGCGATCTGTTAATATCCGGAAGTTCTTGGAACGCTCGCCAGCTGTTGCCCATCTCATGAGATTTCTCCAGAATCCCGGGATCGCCTTTATCAATCTATCATCATTCACCGATCCGAAATAGCTGCGCCAGAACGGAAATCCGGTAACCGCAGCCACCCGACCATGTCCGTACATGCCCGCTGTCAGCACAGGAATTGCGCTATCGCCTCCCTGGCGAAGCCTGGTTTCGAGAAGCAGATCGCCGGTCGGGCGAATGCCGGAGATGATGCGGCCGAATGGTGGAAGAGAATTCCACAGCCTGCGGCTTGTTTCGGGATCATCGTCAAGCAGGATTGCGGCATGATTTTTTTGAGTTGGCGTGATCTCGAAAAAGAATTCGCCTTCCATTATTGCCGGTTTTCGCAGGTCCAGCGGAAGCAGATCATCAAATGAAACGATATCCGTAAGACTATTTGCGCCTGCCACATAGATGAGCGAACCGCCATCCTCGACATACTTTTTCAGATCGGGAAGGACCATCCGCAGCGTCCGTGGCGAACTGTCCACAAGCATTACTATATCGTATCGTTCAAGATCCTCCATACTCCTGGGAATGCCCGGCGGTGAGAACCTCCCGCCGCCTTCCGGAAATACATCATCCACCTCGAATTCACTGAATTCCGATAACGCATTATTTATGAATTTGTATTCCCAGTCTAAAGAAGCTGATCCAAGAAATATCCTGATTTTGTTTTTCAGCACTCTGACAGCAAAAATCCTCTCGTTATCGACACTTTCTCTCTCACGATCCAGCACGGGAGTCGAAACGGAATATTCATAATCGCCCGGTTCCGGGGCCGTTATATCAAACTCTATCTTCGTCTTTCGGCCCTCACGAGGTATATCGAAAGGTTTCTCAGCGACTACCTGATTACCGATCTTAAGATAAACTCTTGACCTTTGAGCCTCGATCCCCTCGGCGCTTATCTGTGCTTCTATCCTGATATCATCACCGCTATAGGCTACTGCCGGCGATATTACTTCATCAACAGCGAGATTAGTTTCTCCGATCATCTCCCCCAGAGTCATGGTATAGACCGGAATGTTAAGTTTCATGCCGGCCCTAACCGGATCGCCTCCAAGGTTCTGCCGGCCATCCGTTATCAAGAGAACCCCGCTGAACCTATCGAAATCTTTCCGGGAACCCAGATCCTGAAATGCCCTCACGATCGATGTGGCATCACCCTGGAGATCTGAAGTCGATGGAAACTTTTCTATCTGGAATAAACTGTCCGAAAAGGAAAAGAGCTTATAATTGCCTTCGAGATCAGATAGTATCTGTCGCCCGAGACTATCCGCCAGATCGATCCTTGAACTGCCTCCTGGGGCGACACCCATACTTTCGGAACGATCCACCAGAACCGCCAGCATCGGCTGCATTAATTCCGATGAATAGAGATTTAAGACAGGCTCTATCAGGAAAAGCCCCAGAAGAAGAATCATGGTTCCTCGGAGGACTGCCAGAAATATTCTCCACAACCGACTCAGTGGAGGAAAACTACTGCGATAAGACACCACGCCCACGATGATCCCTATCAGCGTGAAAACCGAATACCAGAACCAATGACTCGATAATACAGCGATTTCCATAAAAGACACCGATGTCTATCCGATAAAAAAGCCACTCACACTTTCGAACGGAGTGGCGAGACGTAA
>CBDVBL010000096.1:0-7174 GCA_965372205.1 uncultured bacterium | reverse complement strand
ATTGTTAAATGCCAAACGGAAATTATCATCAAAATTAAAGATCACCCGGTAATGCTCAACCGTGCTCCGACTTTGCACCTGTTGGGCATCCAGGCGTTCTATCCTGTTCTGGTGGAGGGTAAGGCTATCAAGCTCCATCCGTTGGTTTGTGCGGCATTTAACGCCGATTTCGATGGAGACCAGATGGCAGTTCACATCCCGCTGTCATTCGAGGCTCAACTGGAGGCACGGATGCTGATGCTATCCACCAATAATCTTCTACAGCCTTCATCCGGCAGACCTATCGCCGTTCCCTCCCAGGATATGGTTCTCGGATGCTATTACCTGACCAAGGGGAAAAAAGGCGCCATGGGCGAAGGGAAAGTTTTCGGGGATCAGGATGAAGTCATCTTTGCGGAGGCTCTCGGGGGCGTTGATCTACACGCCAATATCAGGCTCTACATGCCGGATAGTAAGAACAAGTTTATAGAGACAACAGTGGGACGTGTTCTATTCAACCAGATAATCCCGAATGAAATGGGATTCTTCAACGAGCTGGCCTCGAAAAAGACACTCGAATCGCTGATCTCCGAGGTGTATAGAAAGCTCGGCAATAAGCGCACGGCGGTTTTCCTGGATGATTTGAAAAGAGTCGGGTTTGAATACGCCACTACCGCCGGAATAACCGTAAGCATTGATGATATGGTTGTACCAAGGGAAAAGGCAGATCTCATAAGCAAAGCCACAAAAGAGGTGGAGGAAATCCAGAAACAGTATGAGAAGGGCGCCATAACCAACGGAGAACGTTACAACAAAGTTATCGATACCTGGACCAGAACCACCAGCGAGGTATCGGAGGTTATGTTTGAGAACCTCACTCGAGAGGATCAGGGATTCAATCCCATATTCATGATGGCCGACTCGGGTGCGAGGGGATCCAAGGAGCAGATAAGGCAGCTCGCAGGCATGCGCGGCTTGATGGCCAAACCCCAGAAGCGAATCACCGGTCAGATCGGGGAGATCATCGAGACGCCGATCACGGCAAACTTTCGGGAGGGTCTGACCGTACTCGAATATTTTATATCCACCCATGGAGCCCGAAAGGGTCTGGCGGATACGGCGCTCAAAACAGCCGATGCCGGCTATCTTACCCGTCGGCTCGTGGATGTGGCTCAGGATGTTATTGTCATCGAAGAAGATTGCGGCACGATACTCGGTAATGATATTATGGCTCTGAAGGAAGGTGAAGAAATCATCGAGTCCCTGCGCGACCGAATCCTGGGGCGAGTGGCTCTTCTGGATGCCTATGATCCCATCACCGATGAGCTTATAGTCCCGGCAGGAAAAGAAATCAATGAAGAGGCTTCGGCCAGAATCGAGGAATGCGGTGTAGAATCGGTTTCTATCCGGTCGGTGCTTACCTGTGAATCCCGCCGGGGCGTTTGCATGAATTGCTACGGCCGGAATCTGGCCAGAGGGAACATGGTAACGCTGGGGGAGGCGGTGGGCGTCATCGCCGCTCAATCTATAGGCGAACCCGGTACCCAGTTAACCCTGCGCACATTCCATATCGGCGGTACGGCCGCGGTTATTGCGGAGCAATCCAAGATTGTCGCCAAGGCTGCCGGAAAGATCGTGTTCAGCAAAATCAAAACCGTCCCTGGCGAGGAGCCGAATGATCGCATCGCGCTTTCCCGCGATAGCGAATTAAGGATAGTAGACGAGAAGGATAGGACCCGCCAGCGTTACACGATTCCGTATGGCTGTACATTAAAGGTTAAAAACGGCCAGCATGTGGAAAAAGATGATGTGATATTCGAATGGGATCCGCACACCAATACCATTCTAACAAATAAATCCGGTAACGTAGAATTCATCGACATCATCGAAAATGTTACCTACCGTGAAGAACTGGATGAATCCACCGGATTGTCGGCTCAAGTGATTATCGAAACGCGCGAGAAAGTTTTACGTCCGCACATTGCTATCGTGGATGCTAACGGTAAGAGGCTGGTTAATTATTCCGTCCCCGTCGGCGCGCACCTGGCAGTCAAAGACGATGAAAAGGTTAAGGCCGGACAGATGCTGGTTAAGATTCCCCGCGAGATCTATAAAACCAAGGATATCACCGGCGGGCTTCCGAGGGTCGCCGAGCTGTTCGAGGCTCGCCATCCAAAAGATCCCGCCGTCGTCACGGAGATCGACGGTGTTGTCGAATACGGCAAGATTGTCAGGGGCAACCAGCAGGTTATTATTCACGGTGAACACGCGGAGGATAAAGAGTACCTGATCCCGCACGGGAAGCATATGCTGATTCAAGATACCGACCAGGTCTTGGCCGGCGACAGGCTATCCGAAGGTCCGATCGATCCCCACGATATTCTTGGGATAAAAGGCCCCACCGCTGTTCAAGAGTATCTGGTTAACGAGATTCAGGGTGTTTATCGTTTACAGGGCGTGAAGATCAACGATAAGCATATCGAGGTCATAATACGTCAGGTCTTGCAGAAAGTCAGGGTCCTCGATGTCGGAGACACCAATTTTCTGGAGGGTGAGGTTGTTGATCGAAATAGGTTGATTGATGAGAACAACCGTATCTTGAACGAGGGCGGTAATCCGGCAACCTACGAGCCGCTGCTGCTGGGGATTACAAAAGCATCGCTCTCGACAGAAAGCTTCATCTCGGCGGCGTCATTCCAGGAGACGACCAGGGTATTGACCGAGGCCACTATTAACGGCAAGATTGATCATCTTCTTGGCCTGAAAGAAAACGTGATTATCGGCCGGCTGATTCCGGCGGGAACGGGGCTGGAGCGCTACAACGACGTTAAGATCGTGGAAAACGAAAAGGCGGATGAATTAGAGAAAAAAATCGAAACCGTAGGCTAAAAAACGGCTTGACACGCAGGATAGATTATCTATCTTATTCGATTGACTTTTTTTGAAACGGGAGGTTGATTGCCAACAATAAACCAATTGGTCAGGAAAGGGCGTAAGCGGGTGCTCAGCAAGGCAAATGCACCTGCGCTCAAAGGTTCTCCTCAGAAGAGAGGAGTTTGCGTCAGAGTTTATACGTCCACTCCTAAAAAGCCCAACTCCGCTTTGCGCAAAGTGGCGCGTGTCAGACTGACCAACAGTATCGAGGTCACAGCGTACATCCCGGGTGAAGGACACAATCTCCAGGAGCACTCCATCGTGTTAATCCGCGGTGGGCGAGTGAAAGATCTTCCGGGTGTCAGGTATCACGTTATCAGAGGCACTTTAGATACAGCGGGAGTGTCCAACAGAAAAAAGGGAAGATCGAAATATGGGGTCAAGCGCCCCAAGAAATAGGTTGAGGTAATTTTGTCACGAAGAAGCCGTGCGGAAAAAAGAGAAAAGCTCCCTGATCCGAGGTTTGGTTCGCCTCTGGTAACGCAGTTTATCAATGGCATTATGCGTGGCGGCAAGAAGTCGGTGGCGGAGAGAGTTTTCTATGATGCCATCGATTTGATTGAGAAGAAGACGAACCAGAGTGGCGTGGAGGTCTTTCAAAAGGCTCTTAATAATGTTAAACCCATGCTGGAGGTCCGGTCCCGTCGCGTGGGCGGCGCCAATTACCAGGTGCCGGTGGATGTAAGACCGGCGAGGCGTACTGCTCTGGCTATACGATGGATGATCGGTTTCGCGAAGGCCCGTTCCGAGTACACTATGTCTGAGAAGCTTGCCGGCGAGTTTCTGGCGGCCTCTCGTAACGAGGGCGCCTCTGTTAAGAAGAAGGATGATACACACAGGATGGCAGATGCCAATAAGGCTTTCGCTCATTTCCGCTGGTAAGGACAGACTTATCTTATTGGAGATTGATGAAGGCTGATTAAATAGCAACCGGAAAACCAGAGGAGATCCGCTACCGCGGGCGCTGGATTTTCGGGGCGCACCGTGAAACAGGGTAGTGGATTTTTTTATGTCGACTGACAGGATATTAGAACAGACACGCAACATCGGTATCATGGCCCATATCGATGCTGGCAAGACAACGACGACCGAGAGGATTCTTTTCTATGCAGGTAAAACTCATAGAATCGGCGAGGTCGACGACGGTGCCGCTACCATGGACTGGATGGAGCAAGAGAAAGAGCGCGGCATAACCATCACATCGGCGGCGACCACGATTTTCTGGAAGGATAATCGCATTAATATTATCGATACGCCCGGCCATGTCGATTTCACCATGGAAGTAGAACGATCCTTGCGGGTGCTCGATGGTGCCATTGCGCTTTTCTGTTCGGTGGGCGGAGTCGAGCCTCAATCGGAAACTGTCTGGAGACAAGCTGATAAGTACCGGGTTCCGAGGATCGCCTATGTCAATAAGATGGATAGAATCGGCGCGGATTTTCATGGCGCAGTGAGCATGATGAAAAACAGGTTGGGCGCTGATGCTGTACCCATACAGCTTCCCATCGGCTCCGGTGATCTCTTTACGGGGATCGTAGATTTAATGACAATGAAGGCCCGATTTTATCAGGAGGATACTCAGGGGACTATTTTCACTGACGAGGAAATCCCCGATGGGCTTGTGGAAGAGGCCAGATCGAAAAGGGAGGAGTTGCTCGGAAAGATTTCAGAATATGATGATTCTCTACTGGAGAAATTTGTGCACGAAGAGTTCATAGAAGCGGACGATATCAGAAAAGCGCTGCGCCGGGCCGTCATCGATCTGAAGATTACTCCCGTTCTCTGCGGCTCATCCTATAAGAACAAAGGTGTGCAGGCACTACTGGATGCTGTGGTCTCATACTTGCCGTCGCCTCTGGATATGCCGGCCGTCATCGGATTTGATCCCGACAGCGGTAAAGAAATCGTCAGACAAATGTCGGATTCAGCGCCGTTCGCAGCGCTGGTTTTCAAGCTCATATCCGATCCGTACGTGGGGAAGCTCTCCTATGTAAGAGTCTATTCGGGTTCCTTAAAACAGGGCGAAAGCGTTTACAATCCTCTATCCAGGAAGAACGAACGGATTAGCAGGATACTTGCCATGCACGCTAACAAGCGGGCTGATATGAAAGAGGCAAAATCAGGAGATATCGTGGCTCTGGTCGGTTTAAGAAGCACCACGACCGGAAACACCATTTGTGATCGAAAACATCCGATAATCTTAGAACAGATGTCTTTTCCAAATCCCGTAATTTATGTGGCCATAGAACCGAAGACCAAGGCCGATCAGGACAAGCTGGCAGAAACTCTAGCAAAGCTTTCGACGGAAGACCCGACTTTTCAGGTGAGAACAGATCCGGATACCGGGCAGACCATCATGTCGGGGATGGGCGAGCTTCACCTGGAGATTCTCATAGACAGAATGCTGCGCGAGTTTAAGGTAGCAGCGAACGTTGGCAAACCACAGGTTGCTTACCGGGAGACAATAACTACCACTGTGAAGGCTGAGGGCAGATTCGTTCGCCAGACCGGTGGCCGGGGGCAGTATGGCCATGTTAAGATCAATGTCGGTCCCAACGGGAAAGGTAAAGGCTTTGAGTTTGTCAATAAGGTTACCGGCGGTAGAATCCCCCATGAGTTTATCCCGGCGGTGGAGCAAGGCGTAAAAGAAGCGCTCGAAAATGGTGTTCTGGCGGGATATCCTATGGTTGATGTGAAGGTGGAACTCCTCGACGGATCATATCACGATGTCGATTCCTCGGAGTTGGCATTCAGGATAGCAGGTTCAATAGCCCTGCAAGAGGGGGCCAGAAAGGCTAAACCGACTATCCTGGAGCCTATTATGGATGTCGAGGCGGTGATGCCGGAGGAATATATGGGAGATGTTATCGGGGATCTTAACGCCAGGCGCGGCAAGATTGCCGGCGTGGTTCCCAGGCCCGATGCCGTCGTGGTTGCTTCGCAGGTGCCCTTATCAGAGATGTTTGGCTACGCGACAACTTTGCGGTCTCTGTCGCAGGGACGAGCCGTTTATTCAATGCAGTTTTCTCATTACTCCGCCGTGCCTGAAACCATGCAGGAAATGATGGTTCAACAGGTTCGCGGGATGCTTGTAGGTCAAAGAAGATAATGAATAATGTCTCAATAATTGCAGGGAGAGTTGTCTGATGGCCAAGGAGAAGTTTGAGAGGACGAAGCTGCATGTCAACATAGGTACGATCGGTCATGTGGATCATGGTAAGACGACGTTGACGGCGGCGATCACGATGATATTGGCTCGCAAGAACAAGAAGATTCAGGTTCGGGATTTTGATTCCATAGACAATGCCCCGGAAGAGAAGGAGCGCGGGATAACGATAGCGACGGCGCATGTTGAGTATGAGACGGACAAGCGTCATTATGCGCATGTTGATTGTCCGGGTCATGCGGATTACATCAAGAACATGATCACGGGAGCGGCCCAGATGGACGGGGCGGTACTGGTGGTGAGTGCAGCTGATGGTCCCATGCCGCAGACGCGGGAGCATATCTTGTTGGCGCGTCAGGTGGGTGTTCCGTATGTCATAGTTTATATGAACAAGGTAGATATGGTAGATGATCCGGAGTTACTGGATTTGGTGGAGTTGGAGGTCCGGGATTTACTATCGAAGTATGAGTTTCCGGGTGATGATATTCCGGTGATCCGCGGTAGTGCTCTGGAGGCGATGACGAAGGGTGCTGATCCGGATGTTCCGTATGATGCTCCGGAGTTTAAGAGTGTTCTGGAGTTGATGGATGCGGTTGACACGTATATACCTGATCCGGTTCGAGACGTCGACAAGCCGTTTTTGATGCCGGTGGAGGACGTATTTTCGATTACGGGTCGGGGCACGGTAGGTACGGGTCGAGTGGACCGGGGTAAGATTCGTCAGGGAGACGAGGTTGAGATAGTGGGATATCGGGAGACTCGCAAGACGGTTGTGACGGGAGTTGAGATGTTTCGCAAGATATTGGATTACGCTCAGGCGGGTGACAATGTGGGGTTGTTGTTGCGTGGAGTGGATCGTGATGATCTGGAGCGTGGGATGGTTATATCGAAGCCGGGTTCTATCACGCCGCATACGAAGTTTAAGTGTGAGGTATATGTATTGAAGAAGGAGGAGGGTGGTCGTCACACGCCGTTTTTCAACGGTTATCGTCCGCAGTTTTATTTTCGGACGACGGACGTGACGGGTAGTATCCAGCTTCCGAAGGATCGGGAGATGGTGATGCCGGGAGACAACGTGACCATGGAGAGTGAGGT
>CBDVBL010000095.1:0-7255 GCA_965372205.1 uncultured bacterium | reverse complement strand
ATTATTATTGTAAATTGCCGTTGGAGGCGGGGGGTGAATTATATGCTGTATTGGGGTATTAACCTGAGCAAGCTGAGAATTTGAGATTATGTTTGAGCAGATAACGGCAAAATTCGACGGTATTTTTCGGAAGCTGACCGGACGCGGCTACCTCTCGGAGAAGAATATCAAGGAGGCGGCCAGGGAAATCCGTATGGTCCTCCTCAAGGCCGACGTTAACTATAAGGTAGTCAAGAGTTTCATTGCCGAGATCGAGGAAGAGGCCATCGGCAGGAAGATCACCAAATCGGTTACCCCCGGCCAACAGATGGTCAAGGTAGTCTCGGACAAAATGGCCGAGCTTCTGGGTGGCACCAGGGCCGATCTCTCATTTGCCGGTAAGCCGCCGACCGTTATTTTGCTGGTGGGGCTACAGGGGTCGGGCAAGACCACGCTGGCGGGCAAGCTGGCGTTATACCTTCGGAATAAGGGACATCAGCCCCTATTGGTGGCCGCGGATATTCATCGGCCGGCGGCCAAGAAACAGCTTGAGATTCTGGCGGATTCCATCGGGATGCCATCCTACACCGCGGATGAAACGGTCTCGAAAATCGCCACCGGTTCTCTGCGTCAGGCTCGTGAGAAGATGCTGGATACGGTCATAATCGATACCGCCGGTCGACATCAGATCGATGATAAGCTGATGACAGAACTCGAGGATGTAAAAAAGGCCTCCTCCCCCTCCGAGATCCTTTTCGTGGCGGATGCCATGACGGGCCAGGAAGCGCTCAACGTAGCCGCGGAATTCCACAGAAGAGTTAATATCACTGGCGCCGTCCTGACCAAGATGGACGGCGACGCCCGGGGCGGGGCGGCCATGTCGCTGAGAGCGGCTCTCGGTATCCCCATCAAATTCATCGGGATCGGCGAAAAACTATCCGATCTGGAGGAATTTCATCCCGATCGTGTGGCCTCCAGGATTCTCGGCATGGGGGATATAGTTTCACTTGTGGAAAAGGCCCGGGATGCAGTAGATTTCGAGGAAGCTAAGAAGCTCGAAAAGAAACTTCGCAAAGAGAGTTTCACTTTCGAGGACTTTTTGGGCCAGCTAAAACAATTGAAGAAGATGGGGCCATTGCAGGGTTTGCTTGAAATGATCCCCGGTATGGGTAAACAGCTAAAAGGAATAACCGTTGACGATTCCGGGCTGGTCAGGATCGAGGCCATAATAAACAGCATGACGAAAAAAGAGAGGCTTCAGCCGGCGCTAATCGACGGATCACGAAGACGAAGAATTGCTGACGGCTCCGGGACCAGCGTCCAGGAGATCAATCAGTTATTGAAGCAATTTTCCGCCATGCAGAAAATGTTAAAGAATGTATCGCGTATGGGAATCCCAAAAGGATTTCCCATACCATGAATCTGGAGATAGAGGTTAGCAGGAGGATTAGTGGCAGTTTCAATTAGGTTACGTCGGATGGGCGCCAAAAAACGTCCTTACTACAGAGTTATCGCCACCGATTCGCGGATGCCGCGTGACGGTCGTTTCATTGAGGTTCTGGGTTATTACCACCCTATAGAAAAACCGGCTAAGGTCTCACTGGACGAAGATAAGATCTTTCTCTGGTTGGACAGGGGCGCCCAGCCGTCCAGTACAGTAGCTTCCCTCTTCAAAGAGGTTGGGCTTCTGGAAAAATGGTCGAAGAAGAAAAAGGGAGAGGATATTTCTGAAATTGAATTGAAAACTAACATCACTGAGAGGACGAAAAAGAAAAAATCTAAAAAGTCCGAATAGTACGGCGCGGAATGAACCTCTTATTCCACCACAACTAAGGAGGATATCGTGAAGGAGTTCATCGAATCCATCGCCAGAGCACTGGTAGATCATCCAGACTCGGTTAATATCACTGAGATTGAAGGAGAAAAAACAACAGTTTACGAACTTCGTGTGTACCCCGATGACTTGGGAAAAGTTATCGGCAGAAAGGGTCAGACAGCCAAGGCTATACGAACCCTGATCTCCGCGGTTTCAGCCAAGAAAGGGAAACGAGCTCTTCTGGAAATTCTGGAATAGTCGGCATAATCCTTTGAGAAGAGATTCAGGCCGCCGGTTTTGATATGAAGGTTTCAGTGGCTTATATCAAAAGGCCACGTGGATTAAAAGGAGAGCTGGCGGCCCTCCTCTACCGGCCATCTTCGAAAAGCTTAAGACCCGGTCTGGAAGTTATGCTCCGAAAAGAGGGAAAATCGCGGATATGCATTGTCGAATATGTCAAGCTGCTGAAGAACAGGATCGGGCTGAAGCTCTCAGGGATAGACGATGAAGAAACGGCATTAGAGTGGAGCCAGGGGGAAATCCTGGTCGAAAAGGAGGAACTGGAGCGGCTCGGCGAATATCAATATTATCACTTCGAAATCGAAGGCGCACAAGTTTATGATGAGGAGACAAACTTCATAGGGACCGTCACATCTATCGATAACGCGCCCGGGAACGATATCCTTTACGTAAAAACAGACGAAGGAGAAATATTGATACCATTTGTGAAAGCCATTGTGAAGACCGTTGATACAGAGAATAAGCGGATTGTAGTAAGAAAAATCAAGGGACTATATTAACAGGATGCGTATCGATATAATAACGATTTTCCCGGAGATGGTGGATGGCCCTCTCTCCATGAGTTTGATCGGACGGGGACGAGAAAAAGGCCTTTTTGAGATTTTCGTTCACGATTTGCGCGAATTCACGGATGATAAGCATCGGGTGGTCGATGATATTCCTTATGGAGGCGGACCCGGGATGGTCATGAAACCGGAGCCTATCGTGGAAGCATTAAGAAAAATCGATCCCGATAACAGCGCCGTGAGAATCATAACCTCTGCCTCCGGCGAGGTCTTCAACCAGGATATGGCCTTCGATTTTTCTAAAACGGATTGGATAATAATTCTCTGCGGTCATTATAAGGGAGTGGATCAGCGAGTTGTACAACTGGCGAGCCTGAGAGAGATCTCCATAGGTGATTTCATCTTGACCGGTGGTGAATCGGCGGCGGTGGTCATAACCGATGCTGTCCTCAGGCTGCTGCCGGGTACGATGAAGGATTTCGAATCGGCGTCCGATGACTCACATTTTTCAGGAATTCTCGGTCCTGAAGAATTTACCCGCCCGGAAGTATATGAAGGATCAAGGGTGCCAGAGGTGCTCATTTCGGGACATCACGAAAAAATCCGTCGCTGGCGGCTGGGTAATTCCCTGTATAGAACGAAACAAAAAAGGCATGACCTTTTCGAAAGAAAAAAGTTGACAAAAGATGAAAATGATATCTTAAACGAATACGAGGCAGATCTTAAAAGGATGGAGACGGAATAATGTCTGTACTAAAATCGCTGGAGGGAAAACACCTCAAAGAAAATATACCTGATTTCAATACGGGAGATACGCTCCGGGTCCATGTAAAAATCGTAGAAGGGGACAAGGAGAGGATTCAGGTCTTCCAGGGAACCGTCATCTCGCGCAGGGGCGGCGGCGTATCGGAGTCTTTCACAGTCAGGAAAGTAACCGCCGGTATAGGAGTGGAGAGAGTTTTTCCATTGCATTCGCCTAATATCTCCAAGATCCAGGTGATGAAACGTGGCAGGGTGCGTCGCTCGAAGCTGTATTATTTAAGAGGTCTCAGGGGCAAGAAAGCAAGGATAGCTGAGAAAAAGGAATCCTGACGGTTGATCAAGGGACAAATTTCCGGGCTCGGTGAATTCGCCGGGCCTTTAATTTGCGGCGTAGATGAGGCGGGCCGCGGGCCGCTCGCGGGACCAGTAGTGGCCGCCGCCGTCGTCCTGGCGGACGATTTCGATACCGCGGGAATTCACGACTCGAAGATGCTGTCTCCGGCCAGGAGGGAAATACAAAGAAATAGAATCCTTCAATCGTCGTCCCTGTGGGGAATTGGAATAGTAGATCATGCCGTGGTCGATCGGATCAATGTGCTTCAAGCATCTCTGATGGCTATGAGAAAGGCGATTGAAAATCTGCCCGTTGCGCCGGATATTATTCTGGTCGATGGCAGGTTCGAGATACCGGATCTGGAAATCCAGCAGAAGGCTATAGTCAATGGCGATGAATCGGAAGTTGCGATCTCGGCCGCGTCCATTCTGGCAAAAACCTCCCGGGATGAAATAATGATAGGATTGGACAGGGAATATCCGGGATACGGGTTTGAAAAACATAAGGGCTACCCTACCAGAGATCATATCGCCAACCTGAACAAGCTGGGACCTTGCCCTGTTCATCGCAAAAGCTTTCGTCCTGTTTTGAGATTCTTTAGCGAATAGAGACGGGAAATGGAAGACGTTATTCTAAATGATCCCCGTATAGGCTTTGCTATTTTGATCTTGCTGAGCCTGGCCGATATGACGCTGGGAAAGTATGTTGGAAAATCTAATATCAGATACCGGGCGGAGTATTTCGAATATGAATCGCGCGGAATTCCTCGCCCCCGCACCGGCGCTATAGCATACTTCGCCTACATATTGCTCAAGATTTCTCCTGCCTTTATGCTGCTGTTGATCTGGGCGGCAGCCGTGACCTCAGGTTCTCCGGACATAGTGAATATTTACCGGGCGATCCTGGGATTTTCGCTCTCGCTCTTTCTAATTATAAATTTGCGCCATTTAGAATCGATGATGATCGGCCGCCTCATAAAAAATCGTCCGCAAAATCTCTCGGGTAAGATCGCAATAAAAAAAGGATTTTCCCTGGGGCAATCGGCGATTCAATTATCAACCCTGTTTGTGATTCTGGCACTGGCTGCGCTCATGAAATTTCAGCCGTTCTATATTGGCGCCGCCGGAGCGCCGCTCTCGCTGATCGTGCGAAACCTGATTCTTATGAGAAGATAACTGCTTAAATTGCGTTATTCACGGGCCCCGGTTGGCGATAGGGTAATTTGATATCATGGCTCGCGATCTTACACGAGGTTCAATACCAAAACATATAATCGCACTTGCGGTTCCAGCCGTGCTTTCCATGTTTGCGATTGTGGCAAATAATTTCATCGATACTGCGCTGGTGGGCCACCTCGGCGATTCCGAACTTGCCGCCGTGGGATCGGCCGGTTTCGTCATCTGGATCATTTTCTCACTCATGGATATTTTTGCAGTGGGAACGATAGCCATTATCTCACGCGATTATGGCGCCGGCGATCTCAAAAAGGCATCCGAACGCTCCCAACAGATCTTCAGTTTCGCCATATTCTTTTCGATATTGCTGGCGGCTTTGGGCATTGCCTTCTCAGACGATGTATTGAGATTACTTAATCTGGCCCCCGAAGTTGAAAAAATGGGTTCAGTCTATCTGATGATCGTCTTCATGGCGGTTCCTCCTCTATTCCTGGCTGAAGTGATATCGTCCATATTCCGGTCGGTAGGAGACACCAGGACACCTATGATCATTATGCTAATTGCGGTCGGGCTAAATATAGTACTCGATATCCTCTTGATCTATGGCCTCTGGATATTTCCCCGGTGGGAAACAATGGGCGCTGCGGTGGCCACCGCCATAGCTCACACAATCGGAGGATTGTTTGCGCTGTATTTCGTAAAAAGAGGTAAATTACCCTTTAGAATCATCCCCAGCAAAATTCTCCCCGTCGATTTCAAGGTGGTGGGCAGGATGTTCAAAATCGGCCTGCCAATCGCCACCGCAAATATAAATTTCACGCTGGTCTATCTGGTTATGACCAGGATAATGGCCGAGTTCGGTACCGCCGCGGTCGCCGCAATACAAGTCGGCAACAGGGCCGAATCGATCTCATATATGACCTGCTTTGGATTCTATATGGCGGTGTCTTCGATGGTCGGGCAAAACCTGGGGGCGAAAAAACCGGAGCGGGCAACCAGGGCGGTATGGGGAACCATAGGTTTCATATCGATTGCCACATTCGTTTTCGGGCTCATCTTTTTCATATTCCCCAGAGAACTGGCCTCGATCTTCACCGAGGAGGCCAGGGTCATTGAGATCGGCACAAGTTATCTGAGGATACTGGCGCTATCCCAGGTTTTCATGGGTTTCGAATTCGTCTTCGAGGGCGCTTTCAGCGGCGCTGGCAACACCCTGCCCCCCACCATCGTCTCTATTCCCGGCACTCTTATCAGGATTCCGCTGGCATATTATCTGGCAATTCCGCTTGGCATGGGGCCTGACGGCATCTTCTGGGCCATCACCGTTACGACTGTTCTCAAGGGCATAGCCATTTTAGTCTGGTTTAAGTTCTCCAGATGGGAGAGCAAAACACCTCAACTTTGAGATTGCATTTCAGGCGTATCGTAAGGAATTACCTGAACCACTATCACTCTCGGCCAGCGGCTTTTTCCAAATCTTTCTTTTCAACATTCCAGCCTATTAGCAGGGCCAGGCCCACAAGAAGAGGGATAAAACCGATGGCCACCCCGCTCCATCCAAAAATGTCTTCCATGATCACCATCAGAATCAGTCCTATGCCTACCGCTATCCAGACGAGGGCCGCTTTCAGAGTTCCGAACTTCGAAACAGGTGCAGCAGGGAAATTAGGCACCGGCTGGCCTTTTTCGATAGCCAGGCGTATTAGTTCTGCTTCCCTTCTTTTCTGGGTGTTTCGGTAGATTAATGATCCAACCAAAACTGGAACCGCTATGAGAGCGCAGAAAACAAGCGCCACTATCAGGACGACATTAAAATTCGGATCTGTGTGCCACATAATAACCTCCTTTTCTTTCGCCACTTAGACCATAAGATTCAAAATATTGTTTCAAAAATCCGAATCTTACGAAACATTTTCTTCGTATATCGAGTCGAAGGGACAGAGATGAAATACGATTCCATCACATCCGCCCTGGCCGGGCCGTTGGTTAAAAAACGGGCAGCAGAAGCCTGGGATAAGGGACAATTATCGGATTCGGATACGCAGATCATTAACTCAGTTCGGGAAGGAGATACCGATGCCTTCGGCGGACTTGTAAGGAAATACGAGGATTTTGTTTTCACCTTGATTCTGGGGCTGGTTCATTCTGAGGATACGGCCAAAGACGTTGCTCAGGAGGTTTTCCTGAGGGCTTATCGAGGTATCAGGCGATTCGAATTAAAATCGACATTCAAGACCTGGCTTTACAGGATCGTCTATAACACGGCAATATCGCATTTGAATCGCGAGAAGGCGAAAACAATAATTGACATCGATCAAGCAACGGAACCGGCTTTCGATACCCGGGGCAGGCAATCGTTGCGCTTGACTCTTGAAAAGCTGAT
>CBDVBL010000094.1:0-7270 GCA_965372205.1 uncultured bacterium | reverse complement strand
CGTACTACCTGAAAAACAATCTCACCAACCATAAGTATGTTATGTACATGAATAATGTTTCAGGTTTCTGGTCCAGTCCGGTGGAGATTGCCGATGTTTCAAATATTTATGGGTGGGATTATCCTTTTGATATTGTTGTGGAGCCAAATGGTGAGTGGCATCTTGTTTATATAGATATAGCAGGTAATTCTCCAAATCGTATATGGGAAATAGTATACAAAAATAGCGATTCAAGTCCGGTAGTACTAGTTGAGGTACCAGAAAGTTCGTATATTTATATAGATGGGGCAAGTATGGCTATGGATTCTTCAGGGGCACTACACATAGCGTACTACCTGAAAAACAATCTCACCAACCATAAGTATGTTATGTACATGAATAAGGCTGGCCGCCCAGTAGTTTTGATACATGGTTGGAACGGCAGTAATGATTCTTGGGGGGGCGATGCTCCCAATTTGAAAACGCTGTTGGAAGACGAAGGCCGTAATGTAATATACTTTACTTTTGATTCCTCTAATTGGAATATACCGATAGGAACTCTGGCTGCGCGCCTGGATTCCAGCCTTATCGCCTGGAGTGATAGTCTACCTATAGATGAGCAGGGCGTTGATATAATCGCCCACAGCATGGGAGGCCTGATTGCCAGATATTTCATTGCGCATCCCGAATTCACTTACGCTGATAGAGTCAAAAAGCTCGTTACTCTGGGGACGCCACATAATGGTGCGGCTCCCGCACATTATTCGGATTTGCTACCCGGAACAATACAGGGAACACAAATGAAATATGGCAGCATTTTCCTCTGGAACTTACGCGAGGACTGGCTGGCAACCTCGCCAGAAACCGAGGTTTTGTGCATAGCCGGGGCAAGAAATTATACCGATCCTCACGATGGCGTTGTTCGCATACCCAGCGCGAGTCTGCATGATCTCGGCTACCCAGTATGTTATATCCCAAATCCGCACTCTGGAGAGGCAGGCGATTTAAATCACATAGGCATGGCATATATAAAAGACGCGAATCATCCGTCATACATCGCAATTATCTCTTTTCTCAACGGGACGGTTCCCCCTTCTAACGAGAATTCAGTTAATCATTTAACCGACGGTATGCTGATTTTAGGGCTTTTTGATCAAGCTAACAACCCAGTTGGGGTTCGTACTTCTATAAATCCTCTATTATGTCCTTTAGGTCGTGCCCCAGAGGTTTGGTGGCAGCCTAATCCCCATTTGTATTGTTGCTGCCCAATCAACTGGGGAGTTAATGACGACAGCTATCCTGAGCCCGGTTACGGGAAATACTTCGCGACAGGAGCAGACCCTGGCGACTACTTGCTTGAGATTCACCCAAGAGGAGGCTACAGGTATTTATTCGATAGCCCCATCTCAATTTATCCCCGCCAGGCACAAATTGTGTCCTTAACAGTCGATTCAGCTGATGAATCGGTCACAGAGAGCTTTGTCGAAGGCGATACAGACCCCTTTGCTTTTGGCAACACAGGTGCTACTGTTGACTTCAGTTCTGGCCCCGGCGGCGAAGTCTGGGTTCACAGATTCAACGAGAGTGCTACTGCTACTGATTATACAACATTACCTTACTATTGGGATGTAATTTCCGATATGGCAGATGGTTCATTTAGCTCTACCTTGATTTTTAACTATGACGAATCGGATCTGTTAAGCGCTGGTTTGATCGAAGACGAGCTTGTGGTTGCATATTATGACAATCTATGGCATCCGATTGGCGGAGAAGTGGACCCTGTTGCCAACACTGTTACTGTAACCACTTCCCACTTCACAGTATTCAGTATTGGAGATTTCCCGACCAAAGGTTCAATCTGCACATGGGTCAATCTTGATGGCGCTCCTCTATTGCCATTGCAGGAAATAACTGTTACGGTACTTGATCAGAACAATGATCCGGTTTCTACGCCGCAGCAAACCGACGAACTCGGAACAGTAGTTTTTGATCCGGTTGAGGTTGGAGAATACTCTGTGATGATCATGACCCCTCTTGGCTATTTTGTTTCTCCTGCCGAAACACAAACGAACGTAGCTGTCGTGAGCGGTGAATGTACCCCTGTCCAATTCCTCCTCACTCCCACTATCGTGAACAATGATTGCAGAACTATCGGTTACTGGAAGCATCAATTCAATGTCCATACATTCGGACATGGCAACGCGCAGGAGAGCTGTGCGGATCTTGAAACATATTTAAATCTGGTTCATCAGCATTTTAATATGCTAAGTGTCTATGTTGAGTTAGAGAACATCGACTTCGAGGACGCCAAAAATGTTCTTACCGTGAGAGGCGGAAGCTTGATGACTGAAAGAGCGAAGCAGCAATTATTTGCTCTGTTGCTGAATTTCGCCTCTGGTCGGATCGGCAACGAAACGGTCGTATCTGATGATGACCAGGTAGCTGCCGAGGCGGTGACTCACGCGGCAAACCTGATCAACGATGAAAATCCTGACAACGATGAGCTTGCCAAGACAGTTTGTGATTTGATCAACAATGGCCAGATGGTTGGGGCAGGGATTATCCCGGAATCGCCAATCAGGTATAAATTCGAGCCGGAGAGCCTACCACAGACGTTTTCAGTGGAGCAGAATTTTCCCAACCCCTTCAATTCACAGACCGCTATAAAATATGTTTTACCGGAAGCTGCCTACGTTGTTATTGAGATTTATGACCTTTTAGGGCGTCATATTGAGACCGTGGTCGATGCTAGACAGCAAGCAGGGTACCATACCATCATCTGGGATGGTAAGGACCAAGCATCCGGCATGTATTTCTACAGGATTCAAGCGGGAGAATTTGCCGAGACCGAGAAAATGATTTTATTGAAATAGACACCATCATTCCACTGGCGTGATGCCAGTCACCAGGATCCGTAGGCTAATTTTTTCTGACGCTACCGTGCACGTAATGTCGGAAATAGCCTCCGGCATCAGAGCAAATCATTTTTGCGCCAGGTCAACTGCCGGCAGGCCGGTGGCGGCAAAAACATCTATATTGATCCTCTGTTTATCATCGAGTTTCAATATCACAAATTGCGGTCGCTTGATATTATACTCCGATAGCAAAATATCGAATGTGCCGACTATATGCAAGAGATCGCCTGGATGGCGCGCCCCGGTGGCCTCGGATTCCTTTATGAAGGTAACGGTCGCAGGCACAACAATCTGTCTCTTTACGCCGTGAACAGAAAAATTACCCTCCAGTTTCAGTTCAACAGGCTTTTGATCCTCCAGTGTATTCTGGGTGGTTTCTTTTACACCGGTTATCTCGAATACTGTCATGGGAAACTTATTGGTTTCAAGATACTGCTCGCGCATATGGGAATCCCGTAGCCCGATACCTGTTTTCAAGCTGGCCAGGTCAACCTCGATTCTGCCCTCCGTTGAGCCCATGATGTTCCCGGGATCAACAGTAATGAATCCCAGCACTTCACCGGTCTTCCCGACAATTGTCTCCAGGGGTGCCTTAGAGGTGAAAGTTACTATGTCGCGTTTCGTTTCGTCATTGACATGAAAAATCTTGGTATTCTGAGCGCTGGCTCCGGCAGTGATAAAAAGAATGATCGGGGCGATCAATAATTTTCTCATGGCTCTCCTCCCAACATTGATTTTGCGAATCATTCTCGATAACATCGGCTTATAAAACCATGTCTCCGGACCAGATGTTCCCGGAGGCTCTATAATTGTTTCTTGACGCAAACCGTTTAATCTCCTAATCTACTGTTATGGCGAGAATAAGCATTGATCTGGAGCCGCTATGCCGCCTCTATCCCGACGGGCCTGATCTTCAGAAGGCATTAATCAAGCATAGCTTAGCTATCGAATCTGCAGGCGCTGATGGAGTTGTTATTAGCACCGGCGAGGATTACGATGCGGGTCGTAAAAAGGCTCTTTCGATCCTGGCGGAGAGCCTTGACATGAATCTTTCGGTTAAGACTACTTTTAATGAGCAATGGGTCGAGGCTCTGGGGGAATTGAAACCAGCCATGGTTATTTTTTCGTTCGATGGAAATGATGATGAGTTTTCCGGCGATCTGGTAACCAGGTTTCAGATTGAGAATATTCTGGTTGGATTCGAGATTAAGCCGCAGATCGAGCTGGTTAAAACCGTCGGCAGGCTAAAAGGAGATTTTGTCATATTCGATTGCCAGGCCTATTGCCGGGCTGCAACGTTAAATGCGCAGGTAGAGGAACTGAACAAAGTCGCTAAGATGGCTGCGCTCGGGTCCAAACTATCTATGGGAGTTGTGGCCTCCGGCGATTTCTCAAACCAGCGTCTGCAGAAGCTGGCCAGGACCAAGACAATAGAGGAGTTCTTTATCGGCCTGCCTGTCTTGGGTAATGCCCTTATAGATGGATACAACCGGGCAATTAAATCCATCTTCCCCATTATATCGGATAATCTATAATTACCAGTATTCTCTTCAATTTTGTCAGAAAAAGGTGTTTTCCGGGATTTTATTGCCTGTGGCTAAAAAAAGGCGGCGTAGCATATTGTTTTGAAACGGATTCTGGATCGGAGATTCTTAATCCCAGCCTTTCAGTTGGAAGAAACCGGCCCGGTTCAATACATCGGTTGAATAATCGCCTCCCGTGGTATAAAAATCGAAATCCAGTTTCCTCCGAATCGCCATCAAGACTCGACGGGGGCCCGAGTTGTACGCGGCTATAGCAGCACGAAGCAGGTCTAAGTCCTGCAGATTTACTTTCCGTTGGAGGAACCGTCGGGAATCATCAAGGACCCTCGCTCCATAGAGGATATTTTCCCTGGGATCTTTCCATTCTCCGGTGCGGGCGAATTCGTGATAGTCGTAGTCGATCTGCAGTAGGCCGCGCCCGAACCCGCCGCCGTCGGATGGAAGCGGGCCGTTTCTATGGCGAGCGGGGAAATGCCTTTCGATGAAATCGCCGGTGCCTTCCGGCCCGGGTGGTCGAAGCAACAACCCCCAATGAGATTCGCGGGAGCCGATACCCGCTATCACAGAAGCCTGGATGTCCCTCATTTCCGCTGCCGTTTTAATATATGCTCTACATTTTGTGGCCTCCCGGAGTTGCCGGTTCATTGAAGAATCGCCGGCAGGGCAATTGGTTGAGAATCTTTCACCCATCTATAAAAGCTCCGATCAAAGCAAATGCATATTTGTGGCGAACAATCGATGTTACATTTGCCTTGCTTGCGGGAGTAGACTTTTACATAATGGCACGATGATAAGAATTAAAATAGTCTCAATAAGGAGTATCTGATGTTCACCACGATCGATCATTTCAAGGCGGCCTGGACGAAGGAGTCCGGGAATACGAGGAAATTTATGGAAGCTTTGACCGATGAATCATTGCACCAGGCGGTTGCAGATGATCATCGTACTCTGGGTCGAATGGCCTGGCACATTGCGCAGTGTATTCCGGAGATGGGGAATCAAACCGGTTTGAATGTCAAAGGCCCCGCTGAGAACGCCCCGGTTCCCGATACCGCTCTAAAGATCAAAGTAGCTTACGATGAAGCGGCATCATCCCTGTTAGATGAGGTCACGAACAAATGGAGCGATGACACTCTGCAAAAGACCGACGAGCTGTACGGTGAAACATGGAAACGCGGCCTGACCCTGCGGATCTTAATCGACCACGAGATTCACCATCGCGGGCAGATGACCGTTCTCATGCGTCAGGCAGGGCTGAAGGTGCCCGGAATCTACGGGCCGGCGAAAGAAGAGTGGGAAAAGTACGGTATGAAGGAGCCGGCAACCTGATAGCTCATGACAGACTCAGGTAGTTTTTTTGTCATATCCAAGTAAGTGTCGACCGCGGAGGGTCGACACCACGACAATACTTATTTGGCCTTATCGCAAAGCTTCACAAATTCTTGTGCTGTCGACTCTCTGTAGGCGACAGCTTCATCTCCCGCAAGTATGTATCAACCGCAGAGGATCGACACCACGATAATATAGTAACAGAGCCTTATTGGCAGGTCTCGGAAAGACCTGCCCTACTACGCCTCGCAAACACCGAAAACCCTTGACATTTTCGTAGAATTAGTTATCCATACTAATAGATAAGCGTAATTTGCATCTGCGATCTGCAACAAGGGTAAATACCTCAAAAGGAGGATATGATGAATAATGTTAGAATTTTGCTGCTGGCGATATTATGCCTGTCATTCGCCGGTTCTGCATTTGCCCAGAACGTCGAGTATGTCTCATCGACCCTCTGGACAGGTGTTGAGGATGTAGAAGTTGTAGGAGATTACGCTTACTGCGCATTCATTAATGGCCTGGTTGTTCTTGATGTGTCAGATCCGGCTTCCCCCACTTTCGTCAGCAGGTTGTATCTTCAGGGCGGAGGAAACGGCATTGACATTGATAGTAACTATGCCTACTTGGCAGACGGCAGTTCTGGCCTGCAGATAATCGACATCAGCGACCCCGCCGAACCGACGCGGTTCGGAGGTTATGACACGCCGGGTGATGCTTGGGGCATTTTCGTATCGGGCGATTACGCCTATGTCGCTGATGGTTATTCCGGCCTGCAGATAATCGACATCAGCAACCCCGCCGAACCGATGTGGGTTGGAGGTTGCGACACGCCCGGTCATGCTTTGGACGTTTTCGTCTCAGGCGATTACGCCTTTCTTGCTGATTGGGATTGCGGTCTGCAGATAATCGACATTAGCGACCCCGCGGATCCAACGCGGGTTGGAGATTATGACACGCCGAATTGGGCTGAGGGCGTTTTCGTATCCGCCGATTATGCCTTTGTGGCTAATTACCGTTCCGGCCTGCAGATAATTGACATCAGCGACCCAGCCCAGCCTAATTGGGTCGGATATTATGACACGCCGGGTCAGACTCGTGGCGTTTTCATCTCAGGCGATTACGCCTATGTGGCCGATGGCAGTTGGGGTCTGCAGATAATCGACATCAGCGACCCCGCCCAGCCAGGTTGGGTCGGAGGTTATGACACGCCGGGTTATGCTTGGGGCGCTTTCGTCTCAGGCCATTACGCCTATGTGGCTGATAGGTATTCTGGTCTGCAAATAATCGACATCAGCGACCCCGCCCAGCCGAATTGGGCTGGAGATTATGACACGCCGGGTTGGGCTCGCGGCGTTTTCGTCTCAGGCAATTACGCCTATGTGGCTGATGCGTTATCCGGTCTGCAGGTAATCGACATCAGCGACCCCGGCGAGCCGACATGGGTTGGAGGTTATGACACGCCGGGTGATGCTTGGGGCATTTTCGTATCGGGCGATTACG
>CBDVBL010000093.1:0-7276 GCA_965372205.1 uncultured bacterium | reverse complement strand
CTTGGCAGGCTCAAGGAGATATTAAGCCCGGGTAGTATCAGGCTTGTCAGATTGAAGAATAGATAATGTCCATTCAAAATGTTCGGATTTACATAATTGCTAAGTATATGATCTTCTATGACTTTTCTACCGGGTTATGATCAGCAGGAACCAAACGCCTATGAATTGTGGTTTCCTTAGACGATACGTATGGAAGACAAAAAGAAAGGATTGCTTTTCGCCGGGGTTGTATTATCTTGATTCTTGTATTGGCGTTGATGTGCTTAAGTCTTCGACAGAAGCTTCGATTCAGCCCCAGGGATTAGAGCCGATAATTAACCAAATGGCTCGATCCCGGCGTATAATCTAAGAAAGTGGAATTTGGCAACCTAAGAGGAGCTAATAATGTGGATTAGGCGAATAGCACCAGTAGCAGTTCTGGTGGCAATAGCGTTTGTTGTTTCCCTGACCGTCTCCGGTGTCACGGATCCGTCTAAATCAACAGATAAGCCGGAAGGGAAAAAGGATTTTAGCTGGCTGAAATTCGACGAGGGGCTCGAGCAGGCATCGAAGAATGACAAAATGATTTTCGTCGACGTATACACAAATTGGTGTGGATTTTGTAAGAAGATGGATAGAAATACGTTTTCTGATAAGATGATAATGAATTATCTGGACGAGCATTTTATACTGGTGAAATTGAACGCCGAGTCGAAAAAGAAAATGGTTTTACCCGACGGATCTCTTAACGGGAGACAGATAGCGAGATCTTTTGCAGTCAGGGGATACCCAACATTCGTGTTTCTGAATTCAAATGGCGAGAAATTATATTCCAGATCGGGTTATGCTCCGCCAAACGGCTTTATTCATCTTCTTCGTTTCGTGGCGGAGGGTCACTATGAGTCGAAATCTTTACGGGAGTACATAACTGAAATTTCCGCCAACTGAGATAGTCATTCGATAGCCGTTTAATCTCATCCCCGGCAGCCGCTTCTGGCCTCCGGGGATTTGTGTCAGTAAATCTAAGTTCGCCGCTATTTGACAGCGTCAGGGAACGGATCCTCGACTGGAGCGTATATCAAATATGTGTACAGGGGCCATATTTTTTGTTTAAGATTATTCACACTCAGGCTGATGAAATATCAATTATCCACGGAACAATGACGATGACTAAAGTGGTTGAATTTTTAGGGCGGATTGATATATTGGTATTGATGAAGCGAATAATGCCGCTTTTAATTGCGGTCACCATTGGTGCTCCGGCTTTCGGCGCCAAGTATTCAGGGGAGTTTTTGTACCTCGGGGTCGGGGGCAGGCCGCTTTCTATGGGAGGAGCCTATACGGCGGAAAGCGGCGATGTACTTGCGGGCTACTATAATCCTGCAGGCCTATCCCGGCTCAACCGACCGGAAGCAATATTCATGCATTCAGAGACCTTCGGATCTCTTCTAAACCATGATTTCCTGGCCTACGCCAGGCCGTCGGGTTCAGGCAGCACACGGGCCGCATTCGCAATTTCCCTCTACAGACTTGGCGGCGGGGGAATAAAAGTAACCACTGTGGATTCGACTGGCCGTTTCCAGGTGGTCAGCGAGGAATCGCATGCAGATTACGTAGGGTATTTTTCCTACGGTCGGATGTTCGGCAAGCGTTTGAGCGCCGGGATTTCCGCAAAATTAATATACAGGGATATCATCGATGAATCTGCCGCCGGCATAGGGCTCGATTTTGGAGCTATTTATGCTATCACGGATTGGGCGGATCTCGGTGTGAACGTTCAGGACGCTCCCAGTACGCTTATATCGTATTCAACCGGTATGAAAGAAAGAGTCAATCCGACTGCAAAGACAGGTGCCAAGCTTCATGGAAAACGCGGCAGGTTTGACATGTTGATGTTGGCCGATACCGATATTCGTTTCGAGGGCCGGGATTTTTCCGCGCAATCTTCCGCCGGTCCTGTTTCATTCGATTTTCATTTCGGGCTCGAGGTCCGGTATATGAAAAAACTCTCGGCTCGCATTGGCTCTGATATCGGCAATCTCTCACTGGGCGCCGGGATGCGTTTCAACCGATTCGCGATTGATATAGCCATGCGGGATCATTCCGATCTCGACCACACATATCTGGTATCATTGATCCTTCTGATGTAGCCAGCCATTGACTTTTCGATATGTTGCACTAAACGGCTGGGGGCGAGCGCCACACCGTATATATCGAACGATTGGATAGTCTATCGATATTTTAAACCTGATGACCGCCCATTTTAATCCTCACAGCTTTGAAAAACCGCATCCGGGGTTTATTTCCAAAGGGTATTGACAGAGGGAGCGGCTTTTAATAATATTCGTGGTCTGATATGGAAATATATAAAGCGAGGTTCAAAATGAGAAAGATTGCAATGACGCTCTTGCCGATGGTATCGATTGCCTGTCTTTTTGGATCGTCAAAACTGATCAATCCTGAGGCTCAGATTGCCACTGTCGACGGCCGGGTTATAACTTTTGCCCGTCTCGATTCTACTGTAATGGAGTTAAAGAGGAATTCCGAACTTGGTATGTCGGGTGACAGTTTAAAAGCGGATGCTCTGGATAGCCTGATAGCCAGGGAACTTATTGAGATCCGCATTGACTCGACAATGAATGAGATAGAAAAGGAACTGGAATTTCGGCTGAAAAAAAGGGATAGTATCGGCGAGACGGCAAAAAAGATTCTATACCAGAAACAGATAGCGGAGCGAATACAGGTAGATTCGGCCATGGTGGTCGCGCATTATGAATCCCATGAAAATGATTTCGTTGAGTCCGAGCAGGTCGAGGCGAGGCACGTACTTATTCGAAGGCTTGATCCGGATACAGCCGGGGTTGAATCGGAAAAAGAGAAACAAAGACTGATCGACGAGATGGATGATTACGCCAGAGATCGGGCGCAATACGTATTGGATAAAGCACTGGCGGGAGAGAGCTGGGATTCTCTTGCAGCCGAGTACTCTGAGGATCAGTCCAACGCCTCCAAGGGCGGGAGTCTTGGATATTTTTATCGAGGCCGGATGGTGCCGGAGTTTGATTCGGTGGCGTTCTCCACGCCCCCGGGCGAGATAGTGGGGCCGATATCGACCCGGTTTGGCTACCATATCATCAGAGTTGATGATTATAAGCCCGATCGACAGAAGCCCCTCGATGAAGATCTGGAAAACGAGATTCGGAATCTGCTGAAGCGCGAAAAAGAGAAAGAGTATGCGACCGTCTTCGTAGATTCATTGAAACAAGCTGTGGTTTATGAATATAATGAGGAAGCTCTGGTTACCGATGACAGTCTTGCGCCGGATACCTGGGTAATGGTTGCAAACTCCAGAGACACATTGTTTTATAGCAGCTATATCGAGGCCCTCCCCCGGTATATGAAATTCAAGCAGATTGAAGCCGCCACTGTTGAGGATAAAAAAGACATGCTCGGTTTTTTGGCAACCAACCTTCTGCTGCTGGATGCCGCCAGGGTCGCAGGATATCTGGAAAGCCCGGAGGTGATCGAGGCCTCATACAATTATAGCTATCGAGAAGCTAAAAGACGAGTTACGAGTCTGTTCAAGGATACCGAGTACCAGCCATCGGAAGAGGAGATCGAGGCTTATTTTAATGCCAATATCGATAATTACAGGTATGAACGCCCGCTTCTGGTCCATCATATAATATTTGAGGATTCGTTACTCGCTGTAACTGTCCGGGACTCAATTCTGGAAGGCCTCGATTTCGTCGAGATGGCCAGGCGTTATTATCCCGGCGAACCCGAGATTCGAGAAGTGGCCTACAACCTCGATTATATCGGTCCGGAGGATATGGGATCGACCTTCTACAGGGCCGCTAATGAATTGAGCGTCGGTCAGATCAGCTATCCTGTTAAGACTAACTGGGGCTATCACATTATCAAGCTGGTAAGCAGAAAGGAAGACAAGACGCTCAAGCAGGTAAAACCCGGTATCAAGCATAAGCTTAGACAACGTCGCGACGCCGAGGTCACGGCCCGGTACCTGGAAGAATGGAAGGTGATCGCTGAAATAATCATCAACGAGCAGCTGATGGATAAATTTCAACCGTCCGGCCAGCCGAAAGTGATCGAAATTGAGCCGGGCCGCACGCAGGCGGGCGGCTGAGAGCGTTATACTGCAGCAAATAAATCAAATGAACGGGCCGCCCGGAAGATCAATCCTCCCGCCTGATGACCGGCAAGATATATCCCTTCTGGGGGAAATATTACGAAAGTTGACTCACACCGGCGCCCTCTCTATCCCGATCATCTACTATTTCACCGGCCAGCGGTTGATCCTGACGCTTGTGGCGGGAGCATTTGCCATATCTTTGCTCATTGATTTATTGCGATTTTTCGGCCATGACAAGAGTAAAAGCTTCATCTACCGCTACATCGGTCTGATAATAAGGCCTCATGAAAAAGCTAATTTTACCGGCGCCACCTATATTCTGGCAAGCTCCATTCTGACTATCTTGATCTTTGATAAATCAATCGCCATCCTGGCGATTGCATTCATCGTGGTTGGCGATACCGCAGGCGCCATTGTCGGGCGTATCTGGGGCCGAATAAGATTTCGGAACAAGACACTTGAGGGATCGACAAGTTTTTTTGTTGCCTGTTGCATTGTTGCTCTGCTGGTATCCGGGATTCCCTGGTGGGTGAAAATCGTGGGAGCCCTCACCGCCACCATTGTCGAGGCATTTACCTTCTACGTTGACGATAATCTATCCGTCCCGATCATTTCCGGAGCTTTAATGCAACTCATTGTTGGCCAAGCGGTTGCATTATAACAAATTCGCTTGACTTGGGGATACGCGGCTCATATATTGAAAAAAAAGGTCTGCCTTAAGGGGAGGATTCATGACCAAAGGTAAGGTTAAGTGGTTTAATGACTTAAAGGGATATGGATTCATAACTTCAATAGATGATTTTCAGGACGTTTATGTTCATCACTCTGATATTATGGCCGAGGGTTATAAGACACTGAAAGAGGGTGAATCGGTGGAATATGAGGTGGCTCGTTCGCCCGAGGGTCTCAAAGCCAAAAATGTTGTGGTGGTAAAATAGCTTTTGGCCCGGCCATTCAGGTCGGGTTTTTTTATGGGAGTCATAGATCTCAGATCGGATACCGTTACCAGGCCGTCCACTGCCATGCGTCGGGCAATAGCAGAAGCGGAGGTCGGTGATGATGTTTTCGGTGACGATCCAACCGTTCAGCGTCTTGAGGAAAAGACGGCGACACTTCTGGGACATGAGGCGGCTCTATATGTGCCATCGGGCACCATGGCCAATCAGGTATCGTTGCGGATGCTCACCAGCCCGGGAGATGAAGTTCTCTGCGAGGTCGGCTCGCATATAGTAAACTACGAGGTCGCCGCCGCATCTGCTCTTTCAGGAATCCAGCTGTCTCCAATAGACGCTCCCGGTGGAATATTGACCCCGGGGTTGCTGAGGCCCAGAATCCGCCCTCCGAATATTCATCATCCCAATACCGCCGTTATTGCTCTGGAAAATACGCACAACAGGGCCGGCGGCAGGGTTTACCCGATGGAACTAATCCCGGAGATAAAGGATCTTGCCGATAGGCATAATCTCAAGTTCTATCTCGACGGCGCCCGGCTCTGGAATGCGGCGGCATATCATAAAGTTGAACCGTCGGTGATAGCCTCTCAGTTCGATGCCGTTTCCGTCTGTTTCTCAAAGGGGTTGGGCGCACCCGTCGGCTCAGCGGTGGCTTCTTCAGAAAAGATGATCGCCGGGGCAAGGCGAATAAGGAAGATGTTCGGCGGCGGGATGAGGCAGGTAGGTGTTATAGCGGCCGGCGCGCTGCATGCCCTTGAACACAACCTGGATAGGATTGCCGATGATCATATTCGCGCGAAAAGGCTGGCGTCCAATCTGCAACACTCGCCTTTCCTCGAAATAAATCCTGACGATGTTCAGACCAACATCGTTGTAATAAATCTAAAACCCCCGTTATCGGAGGATTCTTTTTGTGCGAGACTTAGATCGGAGGGCGTGCTTCTCGTGCCCTTCGGTCATTCGAGGGTTCGCGCCGTGGCGCATCTGGATATAAATAACGAAGATATTGAAAAAGCCTCGGAAGAAATCATCGAAACCGCGAAATCTATTTCAGAAAACTCCACTTAATCGTCATTCTTTTTTCGCCGATATTGTTTAGGAGGGGAATATATGGCGAGTTTTTTTAGAAAAGGTATTGGTTCAGGCGTTTCCATTTTTGCGTCGGTAGCCCTCTGGGCCGTGTCCATGACGTTTGTTTTCGAGGAGAATTATGCTACCTCTGATTCAGCAGATCTCAGCGACATTTCCATAGGTGATTCCGCCGCGGACGAGTTCCAGACCTGGATGAATATTACCATGGGATCAGACAAGATCGGATACAGCATGCAGTCTTTAACCGATACCCCTCTCGGGTATATCTTAAAGGACTATTCCCTGATAAGGCTTCCCATGGGCGGAACGGTCAGAGAGGTATATCTTGATTCCTACGCGGTTTTGAAACTAGACTACTCGCTAAAGAATTTTACGTTCGGCCTGGTATCGGGCGATTACACGACGGATATTTTCGGCGAGGTGAGAAACGACAGGCTGATGGTCAGGTTGCGCTCCGGCAGCAGCGAATCTGCGGCATCCTTCGATGCCAGCAAGGGCATATACCTGCCGGCCGTGGTGCCGCTTCTTGCCCGGAACAGGGGTTTCCCGGAGGGTGAGTTCAGACTTCCGACTTTCGATCCTTTCTCGCTGATAACCGATGATTTGGAAATTCTTATCGGGCAGGCGGAGGATGTCCAGACGGAGTTCGGCAACAGCCGGGGACACAGGATAACCGTGGGCTTTTCGGGAGTCACGAGCTATATGTGGGTCGATGATAGAGGTCGAGTTCTGAGACAGGAGGAGACCGGCGGCATGGCCATGGTATTGACAGACAAAGAGCATGCCCTGGAAATGCCGGCCGATGCCGGAAACGGCAGGGATCTGCTAATTGAGCTGGCTGTTCCCTGTAACGGAATCATCCAGGACCCCCGGAATTTGAAATCTCTCAAGGTTGAAATAGAGGGAATCGAGCCGGAGTTTTTTGATCTGGCGGATGATTTTCAGACCGTCGTCTCCACCGATCCGCTGGTGCTGGAAATTCATCCCTACCGCCTGAACCCTTCTATGCTGGAGGATTCCGCCACTTTTCTATCGTCACAACTCTTCTTGCAGGTCGATGACCCGAGGATCGTCAGGGCCTCGGAAAGTATAGCTGAGG
>CBDVBL010000092.1:0-7303 GCA_965372205.1 uncultured bacterium | reverse complement strand
GATTTCATCACTATCATGGCAAAGGAAGAATCCATACATCTATGCTATCGCTGGTTTCCCCGCCGCGGCCGTCGTCAACAGTTGAGAGAACCACTGCAGTCGAAGGTTCGAAGACTGGACAGCAAGTGGTCAATTCTATTGTATTCGATCCGCCGGATATGGGCAGAAGATCCAGGCCGTGCGTTTCCCAGTTATAATTCAGGGCATCCCCGTCGGGATCGTTGGCAATTACGGTAATGGTTGTTGAGCTACCCATATAAAAGGTATCCGGATCGGCCGTCATAGATGTAATAACCGGGGGATTATTTTGAGGATCGGTCGGTGCATCATCTTTCCCGCAGCCGAACCAGATAGTTAATGCGAGAGCAACCAACGCCCCTGTTAATCTCAAGTCTAATAATCTGAACATCACATCCTCCCCTCGATATTGGTTCATTTCTCTATTTCAATAGGAATCGTTATAACCGTCGTATCCGGGCCCGCAAAAGCAAGTGTAGTCGACAGCCAACCCAACTCGCCAGGCATCGGCTCTTTCGATATATGCAGGATAAGGTCGATTGCCTCCGCAGGGGCTATGCTCCGGGGGAGGTTTATTTCGGAGACAATCTTCTCCGGAGCATGCAGAACGATGGCGGCTAAAATACTCGCACCGTTGTTTGTAATCCTCAGTGTATCTACATCGACTTCGATTATTCCATTATTCATTTTCCAGGTCAGTTTCTGAGGCGTAACGCTGACATCATCGGTTGGTTCCCCCTCTTTTACAACATTGGCCATGATCGGTAAGTGATAAACTGACGCTTCAGGATCGTCGGTATAGACCTTGGTTGTCTTCTTCACCCGGCCACGATACCTCCCGGATTTGAATGTAACCACAATAGCGGCGCTGTCACCGGGGGCGATCGCTTGCTCTATTTTGGAAACGCTGGTGCAGGAGCAGCCGGCCTTGATTTTCAACACCGATAGAGGAGACGAGCCGACATTATACAGATAGAACCGATGGCTTACCTCGGATTTCTGTGGAACATACCCGAAATTCCAGGGAGCAGATTTGATGACAGCTTGCGGTTTATCCTGAGCCGAAACAGAAGACTGACCTGCAAAAAAGATACCTATAATAAGCGCAGTCAAAAAAACATGGTTCCAGATATTGGAATCCCGAACCCGCCGATTTTTTGGCATGATCATCAACTTGTCCTCCGTCTGGACTCTTTAAATATAAATATATTGGACTCCCCCCAATTGGCAAGGGAAATGACAAAACGCTACCGGGGCAATGGCGTTTTCAATGAGTTGTGAATTGATAGCCGCTGCACTCTTCGCAGTGAGGTCCGAGCTAATAAGGCTACAATAAAATATTGATCTCGATTCTTGCCTGATAATTCCTCCTATCTCAACAACACCATCTTCACACTTTTCGACCGCCCTCCTGCCTCCAATCGGGCGAAATAGATACCTGAAGGAAAACCTGGTGCATCCCATATAATGCTATGTTCACCTGCTTGTTGGATGCCACTGAATAAACTGACCACCTGCTGACCTATGACGTTGTAGATCTCCACCGTCACTTCCGAGGCTTCAATCAGGTCGTAAAGTATCTTGGTTTTGGCGTTGAATGGATTTGGGTAGGAGGGATAAAGCCTAAGAGCGGAGGGCAGTTCCCCCGGTCCCCCATCCACCATCGTCTCGATGAGATCGGGGATTTTCACCTTAGAGGCCTGCAATACCTCCCTGGCCTGGTGAGCCTGGGCAAAGACTACGATTTCGCAACTGTCTGCATTTAATTCTTCATCAACATAAACCCGGCGCACAAAATCAACGGTTTGCCCGTTCTCGATCGAAAAGGCCTCACCCTGGCCGTCGGGAACCATATCCCTCATGGTCTGGTTGTGGATTTCCAAACCGTTGGGAGCCTGCCAGTAGATCCCGTTTTCAAGGGTCACGCATTGAAGGCGAAGATCACTCTGGGTTATCTCATCCGTGGCGGTCACCGATATATCAAGGTCGACATACCTGCTTTCAGACTCATATGATCCGCCAATTGTAATTTCCAGCGGGCTGCCCACCTCCATTCGTGACAGGAAATCATCTTCCCAGGGCTCGTGCCAATATCCGGCATCCACGATCCCATCAATGAACAGATGAGAATTACTGGTTCCGTCATAGTAGTCGATCCTCTCCGCGTTTTCCTCGGGATTGTATTGATAGAAAGGATCGCCCGGCGTATGATATCGAATAAGAGCGATTTCTTCTTGGTACTGATCGATCAACTGATCGAGTGCTATGTTGTTATCATAGCAGACGCTTCACGACGTGTTAGTGAAAAACTCGCCCAGTACGAGCCTCTGGGTGGCATGAATCCCTGTTGCAACTGCCAGCGACATTATGGCGGCTGCTATTATGACTCTTTTCATTTTAATCTCCCTTTGTTATCTTTTCTATTAAATAAACCGGCTGCTAACTCTCCGGCAAAATGCCCACGATTACTATTTTAGTAACATCATCTTGATACTCTTCGAATAATCCTTCGCTCCGAGCCGGGCGAAATAGACGCCGGAGGGGAAAGCCGCCGCGTCCCATACCAGCGAATGCTGACCAGCCTGCTGATCGCCTTCGAATAATGTGGCCACGCGCTGGCCGAGAAGGTTGTAGGCAAAGACGGTTACCGGGCCGGATTCAGGCAGCATATAGGTCAGGGTCGTAGTGGCGTTGAAGGGATTGGGGTAGTTCTGCAACATTCGGCAGGCGATAGGGATTTCCGGTACTTGCTCTTCCCTGATGTCGGTGGGGATGGCCTGGCCGCCGTAGGCGCCCATATCGCTCCGCTCATAGCCCAGCCCCCAGTCGCAGTCGAGCAGGTAATCGAAGATCGACGGGTCACCGGCGTCGATGCAAGGGGAGTCATTCGGATCGCCGCATTCGGCGGACATGAGATGAAAATCGCCGTTACCGGGATCGCGGAATAGCGGGTCGATATCGATATTGCCCTCGCCGTCCCAGCCGCCCTGGATATCGCAGTAGAGGATAGCCGCCGAACCTTCGGTCGTATCAATCTCATTACCGGTTCCTGAACTATCACTCCAAAATATGCTGTTCACGACAAAGGGGCTGGCATTGCCATAGGAGTATAGCCCACCGCCTGCCTGATCGGCAACGTTTTCATAGACAGTGTTGTTAATAAATAACGGATCCGAACAACAGAATGAGATTCCCCCTCCTCCAGCGGAGGTTCTGTTATTCGCGATAACATTATTTTCTATTACAGCTGCAGACATAGAATATATTCCGCCGCCGTTCTCACTGGCTGTATTTTGGACGATGATGTTATTTCTTATCCGGGCAGGTGAATTGCGACCGCAATAAATTCCACCCCCCGTTCATGAACCAGCCATGTTTTCGTAAATATAATTGTCCATTATAATCGGATTTGACGACTGACAGGCTATGCCGCCTCCCCAGCAGCCGATATTCCCCACGATTCGATTCTTGTTGATAATGGGATTGGAATTCTCGCAATAAATTCCGCCACCGCCCTCTGAAAAACCATTTTGGATGGTGAATCCGGTTAAAATTGTACTGCTGTCCTCTCCGGCCTCAAATGTGACCACCGATCCGGATGAATCTCCATCAATGGCTGTCTGCGATATATACGTGGTATCCCTCGTTGTCAAAAACAGCGAGCCGAGAGTAATATTATGCCCGTTGAAATTGATGTTCTCAACATATGTCCCCGGCTGCACCAGCACCGTATCGCCGTCGGTGGAAGAATCAATGCCCTCCTGTATGGTGGGGTAATCATCGGGGATATTTATGATCGTGGCAAAGGCGGGCAGGCGGATGATTGCCGTAAGTAATAATGTATACGGTATAACCTGTTTCATGACGCTCTCCGCCGCAAGCGGCATTATTATTTCACCATTATAGAATATAACGATTTATCCACGTTTGTAAAGCGAAAATTAAAAGATGGTTTCGTCGTCTCTGCGAGTCGCAGGCCCGCAGGAATCGCCGTAATGACACTATGGCAAGGCTGTTATTGCGAATACCGACGACTATCGGGATAAGCAAACCCTATTTTAGCAATACCATCCGCTTCGTCTCAGTATAACCTCCAGCCCGAATCCTATAGAAATACGCCCCGGAAGATTTTTCAGCGGCATTCCAGGCGACCTGATGGCGGCCGGCTCCCTGGATCTTCTTGACCAAAGTTTCAACCTTGCGGCCGAGATTATCGTAAATGTCGATAGTAATATCACGCGGTTCGGGCAGGTCATATCTGATTGTGGTTCGGGCATTAAAGGGATTTGGATAATTCTGGTGAAGCTCTAACCTGTCCGGCAGACTGCGGCCATCGGATTCATCTGCCGATGTCTCATCAATCTCGATAACTTCAACCTGGTTCAGATCAGCTGTGCCAAGACCAAGTTCCTCGGCTCGCTCCAGGGTCGGTTGAATCCAGGAGGAATCGAAAGTCTCGTCGTTATCCTGCATGATCTGAGCGCAATATGCATCGGCCGCCACCATATCGCCGCAAATCACGATCTTGTTCACCTCCCTGATTTCGCCTCCATCTCCCCGGAGAGGGCCGTCGATAGCCATAATCTCACGGGCATCGACTATAGTCAGTTCCGAATTGATCAGGCCGCCCGTTTCAGCGATCACCTGCAGAAATTCGTCCGATTCGCCGGGAAATGAGTGTATATAACCCCTGGTATCCGCCCGATCTGGGCCGGATATCGTACCGACATGGTTTTTGAGTGCGCAGGTTAAAAACGCCGATCTATGGCGCTTCAGGCTGCAGAGGCTTATGATTATCGGAGCATCGTAAACATCCGAGAAAACCATGAAATCCGGGACCTCCGGATCCCAGGTGTCTCTTCTGACATCATATGTGTCCGAGAATATTATAAGCTCCCCGCCGGCTTCGCTTATTGCAGGTTCCAGGTTCAGGTAATCGTAGATCTCCTGATTGTCAAGCGATCCGCAATCTCCTACTTTGACCGCCCCCGATGAAACCTGCCGAACAGCCTCAATCGTTGCCACGATAGAATCTACGCTCGACGTTGTCGGATATTCTTCGGTATATACAAGGTTCGGCTTAATTAGAATATCCTGATTATTATCGATAAGCCGGTCAAGGCCGCCAAGGGCGTTAAGCCCGGCGGCGAACATCAGGGTATAATCGGTGCCGCTGATACAGACCAATATCGGTCTCCCCTCAGGAGTGACATACGGGTTGGGCACCCTGATTCTCGGGTCCAGCGTCAAGATTCCGGCCCTTAAGGATTTAGAAAATGGAATAGTATGAAACAGTGACGCGGAACCCGCTAAGAGAGTCTTAAGAAAATCTCTCCTGTTTTTAATCTTACCAAACAATCTGTATTCCTCCAGTATTGTGGCTTTTATACTAATTAGCTTTTATTTTATCAGCACCATCTTCCTCGTCTCAGCATAATCCCCCGCCTGTATCCTGTAGAAATAGATGCCGGAAGAAGCGTTCTCGGCATCCCAGGTTATTTGATGATACCCCGCCGGCTGTTCTCCTTGAACCAGCGTCTCCACCATGCGGCCGAGGATGTCATATATATCGATTGTCACATCAGCGTTTGCAGGCAGACTATATTCGACAATCGTAGAGGCATTGAAAGGATTGGGGTAGTTCGCAGAGAGCGAAAAGTTGATCGGAACCTCGCTACTCTGCCCCGTGCCAGTAAGAGCATACCGGAGAATAACAAGCGAGGTGTTATCAGAAACGTATACGTAATCGCCATGTGAGAAAGTTTTTCGGATATAACCGGGAGTACTATAACTGGCCAAGAAAACAGGATCAAAGGGGTCGGATACATCATAAACATACAGTTCATTCCGGTATACGGAGAAATATGCCAGATTATCGTCAAAATGAACATCATTAATGTAACTGGGGAAATACAGCAAACCGATCTCCGCAGGATTCGATGAATCTCTAACATCGATTATTGAGATGCTTATATTACAACCACCGTCTTGCAGTTGAGTATAAATAAAGTCGTCGTGAAAATAAAGCTGCCCGGCGCCGCTAACCGGCACAATGCTACTCAGCAACACGGAATCCTCAGGATTAGTCAAATCATAAATATCCAAGGCAAAACATTGTGTAAAATAGCCGATATCGTTTTCTATTTCAACATCAAAGGCATATTCATAGCAGTTGAAGTCCCTGATAAATTCCAGACTATCCTGGGATATTCTCTGATAGACCGATACGCCCCGATTAAACGACGTAAGGTATATATACGGCTCGTTAACAAAAACATCAGCAAAATCCCCTTCAAACGTATGGAAGAAGATTTCGCCGGGTGATGACGGATCGGAAATATCAATAATCCCCAATCCGTTTCCGCTTAGTGAATATAAGTAGTTTTCACTCAGATGATAGGCATAGAAATACTCGGGGAGCTCCAGTTGAGATATGTGATCCGGGTATGCCGGGTCAGTTATATCATGGACGTGCAAGCCGAAACCTGTTTCAGCGGTGTATAGAAAGTCACCGACTTTGAACACAGACGATGTGGCACTCGGGACCTCATACTCAGAAACCTGCCGGATATTTTCAACATCCAAAACATCCAGAATCGGAAGATCGTCTCCTGCAACAAACAGATAACCATCTGAGATATCAAAATCCATCGCGCTTCTACCGATTTCGTGGAAGCCGACCTGCACCGGGGACGTCGGCGTCGAGACATCGAAGACCTGCAAGGTATCAAACCCGAAATCCATAAACACATGATTATCCACCTTGCCGAGAACGCGTGGATGGGTGATATCTTCTAACTGTATCAATATAAAGGGATTCGAGAAGCTGGAGATATCTACAATAATAAAGCCTTCATAGGAATTCGCCAGATATGCGTAATCCCCCTCAACGATCATATCCTGGTTCCAGCCAATGTTCTCGTCAATATAACCTATGAGCACGGGATTATAAACATCTGCAACATTGATAATCTGGAAGGGTTCTGAGGAAGGATAGATGAATCTCCCGGCTATAAATGCCATTGTGTCGATAACCACAATTGATTCAATGTCACTGCCGGCCGGATACTCGGTGATAATCTCCGGGGCGGATGGATCTGAAACGTCGATGATCAACATCCCCATTAAACCGGCTGCGGCATAAACATAATTACCCTCCACACAGACATTATCGACTTCCGCATCAATTGCAACGTCGCTTACAAACTGAGGATTTTCAGGATCGGTAATGTCGATGATCCTGAGCCGATCGTGATGGCCAAAGATAAAAGCGTAAGAATCGCTT
>CBDVBL010000091.1:0-7307 GCA_965372205.1 uncultured bacterium | reverse complement strand
AAACCGGTGGTGGTGCCGATAGCTACCGTCTGGAAGGCCCCTATCCGCAGGGCATGCCAGAAATCGGGATGGATAATTAATATATCAAATGTAATCAAAAGCGTAGCGAACACCATGATACCGGCATAGAATCTGAATTCTACGTCTTTATATATCGTCTTTATGTTTTCCCTGACCGACAGGTAATACAGGTAGAAGTTGACACCGGCCGCGAACATGAAAATAGTCACGACAATATCGACGGCCGCGGAGTTGTAGTATCCCAGCGATGCCGTGCGGGTTGAAAATCCTCCTGTGGACATGGTTGTGAACGAATGGCAGACGGCATCATAGAAACTCATATCGCATATCATCAAGACGATAATCTCCACGGCGGTGAGCGCGAAATATATCCTCCATAGAATCGAGGATGTCGCTTTGAGTTTCGGTTTGAACGACGATGAAATCGGTCCGGGCACCTCCGCTTCAAAAAGCTTCTTCGCCCCCACACCGAGCCGCGGCAGCACGGCGATAAACAAGACGATGATCCCCATGCCGCCCAGCCACTGAGTTAGCGCCCGCCAGAACAGGATTGCCCTCGATGAACCCTCGATATTCGTCATCACGGTGGAACCGGTGGTAGTGAATCCCGAGACGGTTTCGAAGAAGCAGTCTATGAAGCTTGAGAAGGTGCCGGTAAAAAAATAGGGCAGGGCGCCGAAGATCCCCGCCAGAAACCAGCCCGAGGCCACCAGGAAGACCGCCTCCCTGATAGGGATGACATCGCTTTTACGTCCCGAAAAAAACAAACCGAGGCCAAAGGCCAGGGTTATGGCCACGGAAAGCGCAAAACATTTGAGGCGGGTTGAATCGGAAACGAAAGCGGCCCAGATTAGGGAGGTCGCCATGGCTGCCCCGATTATGATCAGTAATATGCCGGAGAGTCTCGCGACGGTTCGCCAGTTCATATAGCTACCGCTTGAAAAACTGTTCCACCTTCGAACGGACTTCAGGTGTCGTAAAGACGATAACGGAATCGCCGGGCATGATTTTATCGTCGCCGGTGGGAACCGAGATGCCCCGCTTACGGACCATCGCCCCGATCACCGCGCCCTTCGGGAACCCGACGTTTTTCAGTTTATTTTGAATGATCTTGCTTTTTTTCTGCGCCACGAACTCCAGGATCTCCCCTTTGCCGCCCGCAATCTCGGATACCGACACCACGCGCCCCGGCCTGACATATTTCAAGATCTGGTTGGCCGCCAGCCGTCGCGGCGATATGGTAGCATCGATACCGAGCCGCTCGTAAACGGTCATATAGGTCGGCCTGTGCACCAGGGCTATGATCTCTTTGACGCCGAGATCCTTGGCCACCAATCCCGACATCAGATTGACCTCATCCCGCTTGGAAGCTGCCACAAAAACATCCGCCTCCCCCAGTTTCTCCTCTTCCAGGAGATCCAGATCCGTGCCGTCACCGTTTATGATGATGGCCTCGGAAAGCGTCTCGGATAAATATTCGCAGACCTTGGGGTTCCATTCGATGATTTTGACAATTTTGCCCTGCTTCTCTAAAGAACGCGCCACAGCGAAACCAATTTCACCGCCGCCCAAAATTACAATCGACCTGGCGCCTTTGCGTTGAGCCTCCCCGAAGTATAGTTCGGAGTCTTGAATCTGTTCCGTCTTACCGATAACGAAAGCCTCGTCATCCAGCATAAGATGATCGGCGCCGGACGGAATTATCAATTCATCCCCTCTTAAGATCGCGGCTATAAGGGTATCCGATGGTATCTGGAGATCTTTTAAAGAGATTCTACAATTGGCAGGGTCCCCCACGCGGAGTTGGACCATCTGCACTCGGTCGTCAGCGAAATGTTCGACTCTCATGGCGCCGAAAGTTCTGATCAGCTTATGAATCTGAATTGCCGCTAATATGCTGGTGGAGATAACCAGATCGATCCCCAACAGCCCGTGGAATGCTCCCTCCCTGCCGGGGAGATAATCGTGGGAGTCCACTCGGGCAATCACCGTCTGCGCCCCCAACTCCTTGGCCTGAAGGGAAGTCACGATATTAATCGCATCGTCGTTGGTGACCGCCGCCACTATATCGGCCTTCTGCACCTCGGCGTTACGCAGTGTCTGGAATGAGGCGCCGTTGCCCTTGACAGCGCGAACATCGATCTTATCTCCGGCGGCCTCCAGAGCCTCGGCGTCGGAGTCGATTATGGTGACGTCGTGGTCCTCCGCGGCCAGCATGGAGGCCAGGTGCCTGCCGACCTCGCCCATTCCTATTATCGTGATCTGCATAAGATCAGCCCCTCAAAATTGAGCCGGATAATCCCGGCACATTCCGCAAGGCTGCAAATTTAGCATAAATGGGTATGGGTGGCAATGGAAAATGGCGGGTGATTCCTTTATGCGTGGCTATGCTTTCGATAGCCTGATTGGGGGATCAGCAATCTGCTTTCCCTACCCCTCCAGGTGCCAGCCCTCCCGCCGGTGGAAGAACTCCTCCGGGTTATCGAAATACAGAAGGCAGGATTCGACTATCTTGAAATGCTTCCGCTCCTCGCCGACCAGAAAGCCGTATAGCTTTTTGGCATTGGGATCGGTTGCCGAGGCCTCTGCCTTTCTGTAGAACTCCTGTCCCTTGCGCTCGAAATCCATGGCGAATTGATAAACGTCCAGATCGCTTCCTTCGACAGGAGTGGATTTCGTGAGCTCTTTTAAAAGCCGCTCGATGACTGCTTTTGGCTTCCCGGCCTTCAGACTGTCAATCACCGCATCGGCATCGGCGGATTTTCCGGAGAGATATTCCGCGTTGAATTTCTCGATCGCTTTTATATGGTTTAACTCTTCAGCCGCCAGGAACGAAAACACCTCCCTGGCCAACGAATCTTTCGCATTGGTGGCGGATACGGTAAAAAAATCATACCCCTTCTTCTCCATCTCTATGGCCGCGGACAAGGCATCCTTTTCGGGCAAATTCATCTCGAGCATATCGTCTCCTTTCAACCAGTCATCAAAATAATGTCCATGAGTTTTATGTCAACAACTAACGGTGCGCAACGCAATTCATGCAACGATGCAATCCCGATAGCCGTTTTTCTCTATTTAGCCCTATCGAAAATTATGGAACCGCCACAATATTTTCTACTATTGGATTACAGGTGGATCTGAAATCGGAAACTTTCAAAAGCTGTTGACATTCATGATGTTTCAGCTATCTTAAGATATGCCGGACGTCGGAAAATTCCGGGCCGGCAATGCCGATTGCCGGTATGATTCACAAAACCAGGCATGCAACGAGGACCCGGCAGACGGCATTATTATTGCCTGTTAAAACTTGACGGGCAATTGCATTATGCGAAATTCCTCTCAAACGAACCTCAACCCAAGGAGCGATAATGAGCAATGCTAAGGTCATCTCGCTGGTTCTGATTGTCCTTTTTCTGACGGGTGTTTCAGTAAATGCGGCGACGATCCATGAATCACTTCAGGTTAAACTCGATCAGCTGAACGCGGGCGAAACCGTTGAGGCGATCGCCTTTTTTAACCACCAGGCTGATATAGTTTCCCTTAACCAGCAGCTAAAACAGAAACGGGCAACCCTCGCAGAAAGAAATCGACGGGTAATCATTGAACTGCAGGAAGCCGCGACCCAGACTCAGCCCGTAATGGCTGCATATCTGGAAAAGTTGAAGGCCCGGGACATTGTCAAAAACTATCGCATGTTCTGGATCGCTAATATATTTTATGTAGAAGCCTCGCGGGAAGGAATCGAAGCCCTTGCGACACACCGGGATTTGGATATCCTCTATGCAAATATCCCGATTGAATTAATCGAACCGGTAGAATACGATTCAGACGAAGGTCTGCTCCTCGGGCATGAGATAGGCCTTGAAAGGATAAATGCTCTGGCGGCCTGGGAGCATGGCTGGACCGGCGAAGGCAGAGTCGTTATGAATATCGATACCGGTGTCGATGGCACCCACCCGGCTCTGAGTGAGAGGTTCCGTGGTGATGTAGACGGCGACGGCGATTACGACGAAAGCTGGCTCGATCCATACGACACCCACTGGGAGTTCCCCCAGGATGGAGCCTCCCACGGCACCCATACCATGGGCACGATTTGCGGGCGGTCTGTAAGCGGTGATACTATCGGTGTAGCGATAGATGCGCAATGGATCGCTTCCGCGGCGATCGATAGAGGTGGAATCGATCGCACCATTCAGGATATTCTCATTTCCTTCGAGTGGGCGGTTGACCCGGATGGCGATCCCGAAACACAGGATAATCCCGATGCCATAGGAAACTCCTGGGGAATTCCGGATAATATTGGATGGGAAGACTGCGATCAAACCTTCTGGCAGGTTATCGATAATGTCGAAGCTGCCGGTTCAGTGGTGATATTCTCCGCCGGAAACGAAGGGTACAACGGTCTTCGTTCCCCTCCGGACAGGGCCGAGACTTTTTATAATGTATTTTCGGTTGGCGCCGTGGATGGCAATGATCCCAATCTGCCTATCGCTTCATGGTCGGCCCGCGGCCCCACCGAGTGCGCCAGAAACGAGCTGGCAATCAAACCGGAGGTTGTCGCTCCCGGCGTAGGTGTTCGCTCGTCAGTTCCCGGCGGCGGCTACACGACCATGAGCGGGACTTCCATGGCGTCGCCCCATGTGACAGGTGCCGTGGCCGTAATGCGACAGGCAAATCCCAATCTCGATGTCGACACCATAAAGGATATCCTGATGTCCACAGCTCACGACCTGCCTTTTGACAATCCGGACGGCGAGGATAATGACTTCGGTCACGGCGTAATCGATCTTTACGAGGCCTGCCTTCTGGCGCAAGCCGGCTACGGATTCATTGAGGGCAGGGTCACCGATATTTACGATATCGGCATCGGTGATGCCCTTATCCGGGTCATCGATTCAGAAACGTCCACCAACACCGGCGAATATGGTTATTATGAAATAGCATTGCTCGGGGATACAACCTATACTATCGAGGCTTCTTTCTTCGGTTACCTGTCCGAGCAGGTGGAGATCGATCTCGCCATCGAGGAAACGTTGGTCGTTGATTTCGTTCTTCAGGAAGCTATACCGGGTAACCTGCACGGTACGGTCGTCAGCGCGGAAGATGCATCCCCTATAGCAGGAGCGAATATTGAGGTAGTCGACACACCTGTAGAGCCGACGCAATCCGACGATAATGGATATTATGAATTTGCTGCTCTACCCGGCGATATAACATATATAATCCGGGTCAGAGCATCCGGTTTCGGAATGGGAGAGAATTCCATACTCGTTCCAGGTGGAGGCGAGGCCGAGTTAAATTTCGCCCTGGGCTCGTTTGAGTCATTTGAAAATGATGACGGCAACTGGGTTGGAGAAGGCGTCTGGGAGTGGGGAGAACCAACATCAGGCCCGGGTGCCGCATTCGATGGTTTTAATGTCTGGGCGACAGTGCTGGATGGCGACTATGTTAATAATGCCGATGACCTCCTGATTTCGAATTTCGTCGCTGTCGATGACGACCAGGCGATTCTGAGATTCTACCATTGGTATGATTTTGAGCACGACGGGACAAGCGCTCGGGACGGCGGAAATGTTTCCGTCAGAATTCTGGGCGACAATTTATGGGAATTGATTACTCCGGCCGGCGGATATCCCGCCGACCAGGTCCGGGGTCTCGATAACGAACCCGGCTACTCCGGTTCCTCCGACGATTGGATACAGGCAGAATTTGATCTCGGGGATTATGAAGGCTCAATCATACAATTGTGTTTCCGGATGGGAGCCAACGGCTCGAACACCAGAGAAGGATGGTATATTGATTCCGTGGACGTCTCAGGCGCAGCGCTCTTACCTCTTCCTGATATCGAAGTGGATCCTGCTTTCTTTGCCGTCGAATTGCAATCCGGACAGTCCGCAGACCGTACGCTTTCGATAGCAAACCCAACCGATGGTGTTCTTACCTTTGAAATCAGACCCATGGTCGTATATCGACGGCTCGGATTTCACGATGATTCCACTCCCTCAGATATCACCGGCAGCCTGAACAGATATGATGATAGAGATTATGTATATAGCAGTAATGGAGATTTTCTAACGGTCACTTACTCCGGCCCCAAGCATGACGTACGGGAACCAGATCCCGATCCTCCCATGATCCTGGATTCCGGGGGCCCCGACGAATTCGGATATACATGGATCGACTCCGACGAACCGGATGGCCCCGTCTATGAATGGATTGAGATATCAGGAGATGGCCAGCCGCTACAGTTTGACAACGACCAGAACCAGGGGCCTATGGATCTCGGTTTCGGAATCCCTTTTTATGGCGACTACTACGGCTCCATCCGCATCTGTTCCAACGGTTGGATATCCTTCACCAGCAATGCCACAGAATCTTACAACCGGCCGATTCCCAACGATATTGAGCCAAATAATCTGGTGGCACCCTTCTGGGATAATCTCAACCCTGAAAACGGTGGAGAGGTCTATTTCTACACCAACAATACAGACTCCGCTATAGTTGAGTGGCAGGACGTACCCCGTTACTTCAACAGCGGTTCTTTCACGTTCGAGGTCATACTTACCGCCGATGGAAACATAACTTACCAATACAATAGCCTGGATGGCGTTCTCAATTCCTGCACCATCGGCATTGAAAACGGAGGCGGCACCGTTGGCCTGCAGATTGCCTACAATCAAAATTACGTCGCCGAAAATCTGGCTGTGAAGATTGAGCATCCGACTATATGGCTCTCGGCCGACCCGCTTTCAGGTTTCGTCATGCCAGGCAGTTCATCGGATATCAATGTTACTTTCGATGCTACTCAGCTTGAAGAAGGAGAATATGTCGGATATCTGGATATCATCTCAAACGATCCCGACGAGGGTAGTATGGCCGTGGAGTGCACGTTGACAGTCTCCGGAGAAACGGGTCTCGGGGATCTATCCGGCGTCATTCCGGAGAAATTCGAACTCCAACAGAATTACCCCAATCCTTTCAATCCTACAACCCGGATTACCTTTGCGCTACCTGTCCAATCAGCTGTCAGATTGATAATCTATGACCTTCTTGGGCGACAGGTTAGAGGATTATTGGCTGAAGAGCTACCGGCGGGATATCATGCTGTCAGCTGGGACGGTACTAACGATAAGGGCCGGGCCGTGTCTTCCGGGATCTATTTCTACCAGTTGGAGGCCGGCGATTTCGAGCAGAGCCGCAAGATGATCATGCTAAAATAGAAGAGAATTTGTTCTCTTTATAATGCGACGCGCCGCCCATATCTGGACGGCGCTTCCCCCCTCTAG
>CBDVBL010000090.1:0-7313 GCA_965372205.1 uncultured bacterium | reverse complement strand
CTCATGCATATGTTCGAAATTGTCGAATCCCGGGATTGCGGTGGCAATGTTTTCGTTACGCACTACCCACTTGAGACAGGCGGTGGCGATTGTCGAACTGTTGAATCTTCTAAGTGTCTCAGGATTAGGCAGCCTCGGCCCGCCGGCCTGGGTCTTCATGGCTATTATGCCGACTCCTCTGGATGCAGCATTCTTGATTGCGCTCAAAAGGTCGACATTATCGGCCATGGAAACGTTGATAGACGTAAGCACAACGTCATAAAATCCTTTCTCGGCGACTGCATTTATGACTTCTGTCATTCCCCCGTGAGTGGTGACACCGACAAATCTTACTTTTCCCTGCTTTTTTAATAGTGCCATCGCCTCCATGACATCCTGATCGTTGACGTCATCCGCGCCGCTAACCGAGTGGATATATAATATATCAATATAATCGGTTTTGAGACGATTGAGACTGCCCTCGCAAAGATCGATCAACTTTCCCCTGATCTGTTTCGGCGTCATACCCCTTCGCTGAACCGGGCCAAATTCCTTTGTGGCGATCACCACCTTATCTCTGGCTCCTGATCGTTTGATAACATCGCCGACCATCTGCTCATTTCGTCCGTACTGATACGTTGCCGCAGTGTCAAAATGGCGAATGCCGATCTCGTAAGACGCCTGCACTATCTCCGGGTTGTTGGCGTTCATTACGCCCATGCTGACTATGGGTATTTTCAGGCCTGTCCTGCCAAGTGTACGGTATATAATATCCCCGTCGGAATTGGCTGTCTCCGAGGCTTCCTGCGCGAGAGCAAGCCCGGGTGAAAGACCCAGAACGCTTGTGGCAGCCAAACCTGATATCGATGTTGACAGAAATCCTCTTCTTGTAAACTTGCTATCTCCCATTGCGTCCTCCATCAATGCCATCTACCCAGGATATTTATTCCCGGAATGGCAAATACTTGCTATATGAGTTTGTATCGCAAGACTTCATGCTTAATTTTCCTGTCTCTTCAAACTCGCTCAAAGCCTATCCTTCGAGCCTTTCTAAGCTTTCCTCAGCGTGGTTCTTGATAGCTTCTTTTAATTGTTCTGATGTAGTAGTATCGCCGGGCAGAATCTCCAGCGCTTTCTTTAGGTACTTAATTGCCTGCTCATTCTGGCCACTTGCCTCACATGCCTCGGCGAGGCTGTCCCAGGTATTGGAGGAGAGAGGATATGCATCGGTGTTCATTTTGAATATCCTGATCGCATCTTCGAAATTTCCCGTTTGAAGAAATTGGTAACCGATGGCATTGAATACAGCCTCATCAAAAAATACTTGCCCCGGACCCTTGAATTTCTCGTATATCTCTTCAGCCTTCGCGACTCCATCATTCCCGACAATACCCATAAATTGCACACGCGTCGGCGGAAGCTCATCGGCCGGATGGAATCCGAATTCAATGAAACCTTCATCGATTCCCTTTTTTTTGCCATAGGCGTTGATAAACTCCCGGCTATCAGAATCCTCGTTCAGATGGGCATTGAAAAAATTGAAAATATAAGCGCATACATCGTTATAGCTCGCTCCGTCTTTCTCCGGCAGTTGAGTCTCTTCACGGAGAATCATGGAAGACAGCTTTCCATAGCTGGTGAGATCGGAATGGTTTAATCGGTTGAATTTAAGCGAATATCTTTGAGAATACTCAAAGGAATCAACAAGGGAGAGATCAATGGAATCCATCTCGCCGGAGTAAATTTGCAGCAGGGGGGAAGTTATCCTCTGGATATCGTAATAAGGATTTTGCTGGACGTGTTCGAGATGGTTCGCCGAAAGATATGACGCATCCAAGCTCGCCATAGCATCCACGTCGCTGTTACGCATCTGCAAAAGCAGGGCCGCCGATCCTCCCGTGCCGCAACCCATGATACCCAATTTGCTGACATCTACCTGCGGGAGATCACGCGTAATTGCAATAATATATTCCATATCTCTGATAACTGTTTCCAGGTCTCGTTGATTAAGCAGAGGATTCAGATCCGTCATTCCCACCGAATGGGTAGCCGCCACCATAAATCCGCGGCTGGCAAGGTATTCACATAAGATCAGATTTTCTGAAATACCGCTACCCAGCTCGGGGCTGTAGATTATCAGGGGAAATGATCCCGGTTGAGGCGGGGCGTCTCTGATAGCGCCAACCTTCACGCTAAGCAGGTCTAAAACACCTCCGCGATCGTTATTCAACAGACGATGCAGCGATTGAATTTCACGACCCTGGACTTCCGATAGAAAATTAAAGAACCTGCTGTCCTCAGGGTAGGGGAAAACATATTCGCCGTACACCATCGATGATAACTCTGTTGTTGTTTCGGCAGGATACCAGATGCAGATCTGTATCGGACGAGCCCTCTCCCCGTCGAGCGGCCTGCCAAAATAATCGCGCTTGGACCTGGATACTCTTGAATAATCGTAATCTTCAATCGTTTTGAATCCAACCGCATAAGGGCCGGTTTCAAGATTTCCCCATATCGCCGGTGTTTTGCCAATCGCGCTGATATGACTGGTGAAGATGCATGATATTAGAGAAATGATAATTGCCGGATAAAATTTTATACCCTTTAGCATTATCCCCCTGCCTTTTCATGTTTTCTGATTGAAATTTTCATTTTATCAATGCGGTACCATAAAACCGTCGCTTTGTTCCCAATACGGAAAAGGAAGCTCGTTGTTGCCTGTTTGCAGAATCTAATTCCATCAGACTAAAGCTCATGATTTTCTATCCTACGAATCTGAGGTCGGGCAATCCGAAGGGAGCCGACCGGGTTATTCTTTGAATCCAGAACATGCAAAATACCCTTTCACGGGTACCGACTTCGCGAGTTTTACGACTCAAAATTTAATCGCGTGAGAGAGTTCCTCAAAAAGAGTGACTTTATAACCATAGGTATTGAGGATATGGTCGACTTATGCCTATTACTTTCGCTCACCGGCTAACCACTCTTCTACTGCGGTGCGCTCCCCGGGAATCTGTGCGGAGAGAATCTTATGTCCTTTTTCGGTTACCAGGATATCATCCTCAATACGAACTCCGATTTCGAGATCGGGCAGATAGATGCCCGGTTCGACAGTTATAACCATCCCCGGCGCCAGCGGCATCCAGGCATCGGAGCGATCGTGTACTGCCAGGCCTAAATGATGCGATGTCGAATGGATGAAATCGTCGGCATAACCCGCCTGGCGGATGATATCCCTTGCGATATCGTCGATTTCACGCAGCGTAATCCCGGGTTTGATGGCGTCTATGGCTGCATATTGTGCTTTGAATACAATGTCGTATATTCTTGCCTGTTCGGCGGAGAATTTCCCATCGATCGGCAGGGTACGAGTGATATCGGAGGCGTAGTGATCCCACTCAGCGCCGACATCCAGCAAAAGCAATTGGCCCGCCGTTAATGCCTGGTTGCGTTTCTCGTAGTGAAGTATGGTCGTCTCCTCTCCCGCGCCGACGATTGGCGAAAAAGCCATATACTGTGCACCCCGCCTCTTGAATGATTCCTCGAGTATGCCATCAAGCTGGAATTCTTTAACCCTGGGCTCTATCGATGCCAGAAGCTCCGTTAATCCTTCATAAGTCACCTGGATTGCCATTTCAATCGCTGCAATCTCCTCACCTGTTTTTATCATTCTCATTGATTCAAGGTAGCGCGAGGAATTCTCGACTTTGACTCCAGGCATACGTTCCCTGACCTTTTCGTAATATTCCAGATCCGGCGGAACGTCCCTCGAGGGTTTTACTATATTCGAAATGAGGTGCAGCGTTGGATTTTGTTTCATCCGCGAAACGATCAGGCCGTCGAGGGAGCCGGTTCTATAGATGCGGTCGAATCTCCAGGCAACCCTCAGTGATTCGGTTAGCGCAGGACGAATTCCGGTCCGGCGTTCAGCCTCTATATCCCGCGGAGGCAGAAGCAAAACCTCCCTGTCAACTGCTCCAGGTGACAAGACCAGAACAGCTTCGGGTTCATCAAGGCCGGTCAGATACCAGAAATTACCATCGGAACGATAACCGGCATCGCCCTGGTAACCCTGCGAATAGAGTACCGCGGTCCCAACGCCGATGGAATCAAGCAGAGCCAACCGACGTTTCTTAAACTCCTCCATGCCGATTTGCCGCTGATTCGTATTGCCCAGATTCTGCGCACTTATACCCACAACTCCCAGGACATAAGACGACATGAAGACCAATACCGATATTATACAAAAGAGGCGCCTGCTATCATGTAAATGGAGCTCGTTTCTCATATTTTATCCACCTTAGAGAAGAACCTATCTGACATCCAAACTCTCCAGCTCATCTTAATATATCTTATGATAGGAATTTGATTTTTCCAAGCTCCGTTATAGAAAATATCAACTGGCACCGTCAGATTGGGAAATTATTCATCAGTGGATTTACAGGATATGGTTCGCCGGCCATTTACCCGTCTTGTCGGCCGGCAAAATCTGTCATCCTCATAAAGCCCAACGTCCACATAGAGCTGGCGAACGTTCCGAAAAAAGCAGAAGATAAAATAATTATGACGGTTAGTATCAATATACCGGGAATAAGACTAATCCAGAGATTAAGAATTCCAAGGATCACGAACGGTATCGCCAGTATCACCATACCGATTACCAGAATGCACCAGAGAACCAACTGCGTGAAGAGTGACAAAAACGCCACAGCAAGGGTTTTGCCGATATTATCTATGAATAGTTGCCAGCCTTTACCAATTGCAGCCAGCCAGCGCTCGTCGTTTAACACGGCAAATCGTATCGCCCATCCTTCCACGCAGACAATTATGATTATTATCGGAACCAGGGCAAGGAGAGCCAGGAGAGTCATCGCAATTCCCAGACCGATATGAGCAAAATATGATGGGATAACGATCAGCGCCAGGCCAAATAACACGGCTATCACCAAAAGCAAGGCCAGTAGCAGGATTCCGAAAAGTCTCAAAAACTTTCCCAGCCCCGCCGACCAGCAGTCAGCAAAACTCACTTTGAGATTCAATTCCTTCCTCGAAATGCCATGAATGAGCGACCCCTCGGATATAACGCCCATCACCCAGAAGATAATCCACAGTGAAAATGCTGCAATGGCAAGCAGAACCAGCAGGGCCGGATCGAAATAGAGATCACCGAATTCACCGAAGCGCCCATAGGATTCACCTCTGTCGAGTTTGTTCGTCCACCAGTGGCCGCCGCCGAATCCATCAGTTACAGAAACGAAAAATCCAAATAGCCAAAGGAACCTGTAATTCCAAGCGTTACTGACCGACTTTTTTACCAGCTCCATGTAATCCATATCTGCTCCTGTATTCTTTCCCTGCCCTGAACTTACGCGCAATTAACCGCATATCCTACGATAATGTATACGAAAATCCAGATTTCATGTTTCACCGGTAACATAAAATGCAAATATCGAAAATCGTCGGACGAGCGACACCGACGGCTCTGAAAAACGAATAGCCAAATGGCTACCGGGGATTAAACGCTTGAGGATCTGATTGCCTTTATTTCAACAGCAGCATCTTTTCTGTTTTCGAGAAATCACCTGCTTGAATCCTGTAGAAATAAACGCCGGAAGAATGACCTTCGGAGTTCCAGGTAACTTGATGATAGCCGGCTTCCTTTTTGCCGTCAATCAGAGTTCTAACCCGGCGGCCAAGGAGATCATAGATCTCGATAGTAACATCCGCCGGCTCCGGCAGCGCATACTTGATAATGGCCTGATTATTGAATGGGTTGGGGTAATTCCCGAGGAGAGCGAATTCACCCGGCAAATTATCTTCATCAGTTTCATCGGCGACTGGCGTGGCTTCACAATACAATTTGAAAACCTTAAAAGCGTCAATACCGGCTTCGACAATAGATCCCTCGTTTAGATCCGAGGCCTCGAAGCGAACCCGAACCTGATCGGTGGGGAACATGAAGTCGGTAACATCAATCGATTGCTCTATCCAGCCGTTAGGACATGCCGGCCCGACCACATTAGCCAGAATCCAGGTTTCACCATCGTCGTCGGAAATATAGGTTCTAAATAAATCGCTGTTTGGATTGTCTCCGAAATTATTCGTATACCACAAAGCATAGTTGATCGTAGCGTGCTCAACGTCGCTCAGATCGATCACAGGCGATGTAAGATAAGTGGAACCACCATCGACGTCGGAATCGCCCGCTTGGTTGTGGGTAACATAACATTGGCCGGAGCCATCGTAATCTCTAATCGGATCCCCTCGTTCACCGCCGCCGATAGGAACACCTCGTTCCCAATGACCGTCAATGGCATCACCGTTGACAGTCCATCTCTGATCAAATTCAAAATCGTCCACCATAACTTCGGTAGGAGTCCCGACTAAAGATGAATGGTATGAATCTGGCGCATCGGGCGGGTTCGTAACCTGAGAACCTTCGTCCCCGAATGCGCTGATGTAAAATTCCGGCAAAGCATCACAATCGGCTGGTGGCAGGGTAGCCCGGAAATATCCATTCCCGATAGGATCCAAATCCGAGGTGAGGAAATCTCCATCATCGTAGCGATAGTGAAGGTTGCCTGAGCCATCCAGATAGTCCTCGCTGCCGCTCTCAATCCGAACGGTAAACGTTGTCGGAACGCCCGGCTCAAGGTATTCCTGCAAACCATCGGGCAACAGAATCGACAATGCCAGAATGACAGGTGGACCCATCCCCAGGTCCGGATTACCCCATATAGCTCCCCATTCATATGTTTCATATTTTACATTACTCCAGAGGCCATACGTATACATGATTCGTAACGACTTTTGATGAGCTTCACCAAGCGAATAATCGCCGGATGTTACCAAAGTCGTGAAAAAATAGTCCAGCGATTGAGTGGAACCATCGAGCGGATCATCCCATCCCGGGCACCCATAGGCTACTTTAGTGGCCCCCAGAAAACCAACACCCCCGCGCCACATCATGGCCTGCCCGATATTTAGATTGTCCGTATCGGAATTGCTGCAGGCATCCGCGAATATTATGGCAGGATAATCATCATTCAACTGAGGACAGTCGCTCGACGAAATAAAAGCCTCCTGCGTGGAATGCCATATGTGACTCGAAACCGGCGATCCATGGCCCGCCCAGTTGACAAAAGCATATTTTCCCGACGACCATACTGAGACCACGTTATTATGCCTTAGGTCATAGTCCATCTGGTATTGTGAATATCCCTGTTCATACATTCTCGTCATAGTCCATTCGGACATCCACGGCTGATCCACTTTTGCTTCCATGAGAACAGCACAATCGGTACGCGGATTCGGATCATCATCCCAGAAAAAAG
>CBDVBL010000089.1:0-7328 GCA_965372205.1 uncultured bacterium | reverse complement strand
GTACAAAACAGATTTCCTGACTATCGGGGCGACCGGCGTTGCGGAAATTGTTGCGCCTTGCGATTTCCCTCGTTTCGGGTTTCGTGAGCTCGCCGAGCGGAAGTAGCGTGCGCGACAGGGTATCGCGCGATATCCCCCATAAGGCATAAGATTGATCCCTGGATTCATCTAATCCTTTCAGGAGGCGCGGAATATTACACGAACGGTCAATCCGGGCATAATGCCCCGTCGCAATGAAATGACAGCTGAGTTTATCGGCGGTTTTCAGCATCTCCCCCCACTTGATATATGTATTGCAATTGACACAGGGATTCGGGGTCTGCCCGCGGCTGTAAGAGGTTATGAAATCGTCGATAACGCACTTCTGAAAAGAATCTCTTAGATCCAGCACATAGTGGGCGATACCAAGCCGTGAGCAGACGCTTCGAGCGTCATCGATCAGGTCGATAGAGCAACAGCCGCCGTCGGGAGGATCGAAATCGAGATCGGCATAATCATAGAGTTTCAGTGTAATCCCGATTACTTCATAACCTTGTTCAACAAGCAAAGCTGCAGCAACAGAGCTATCGACGCCTCCGGACAATCCTATCAGGACTTTATTCTTTTCCATTAAAAAAGGCCCCGGAGCACCGGGGCTCCTCTAATCTATCTTTCCCATCTTAGCTTTTCGATTGAGCATACAGAGGAGAAATATCTCTAAGACGTTTAACCTCGCCGGCCAGTATATCCACAACATATTCAACATCATCCTGCTTATTGCTTCTTCCGAAGGAAAAGCGAACTGAACCCTGCGCCATCTCCGGCGGAACTCCCATGGCTTTCAGAACATGCGATGGTTCCGTTGTGCCGGACGTACACGCAGAACCGGAGGATACCATTATACCTTTAAGATCGAGGCTGAGTATCATGGCCTCGCCCTCAACCGCCCGGAATGAAATATTCAGTGTATTGGGGACACGTTGCCGGAAACTGCCGTTGAGTTTGATATCGGGGATTTTCTCCTTTACCAATTCGTAAAATCGGGTCGTCATCGAGATCATCTTCTCCGTTTCATTATCCATATCCCGAACTGCAATCTCTAAAGCCTTTGATAAGCCTATTGCTCCGGCAACATTTTCTGTTCCGGCTCTGCGCCCTCGTTCATGTCCGCCGCCTTCATTCCAGGGCTGAATTTTCGTTCCCGACTTTATGTATATTAAGCCTACTCCCTTAGGGCCGTATAACTTATGGGCGGAGATAGAGAGCAGATCACTATCGACATCGTTTATTTTATACGGAATTTTCCCCGTCGCCTGAACCGCGTCGGTATGGAAATATACGCCCGCATCTTTTACAACCGAGGTCAGTGTTTTCAGGTCCTGGATAACGCCGGTTTCGTTATTGGCATGCATAATTGACACCAGTATCGTATCCGGGCGGATAGCCTTTTTCAGATCATCGGGATCGACAAAGCCCTCGGAATCCACCGGGAGATAGGTTACATCAAATCCCTCCTTCTCCAGGAACCTGCATGATACGTCTACTGCGTGATGCTCTATAGAAGAAGTAATTATATGTTTTCCCTTAGCCCGATTTGCAAATGCTATACCCTTGATCGCGAAATTGTCGGATTCGGTACCCCCGGAAGTAAAGTATAGTTCCGATGCTCTGCATCCGAGAAGAACTGCTATTACCTGCCTCGTATCCTCCAGGGCCGCCTTGGCCTCACGTCCGCTTTGATGAATTGAGCTGGCATTCCCGAATACGTCAATGAAGTATGGCTGCATTGCCTCGAAGACCTCAGGATGAACCGGGGTCGTGGCGTTGTGATCAAGGTAGACAGTCCTCATCTGAAATCTCCTTTATTATCCTGCTAACAATATAGGTATGGGAAGAGAGTATGTCAATATCAACCGAAGGCCGTTAACTTCTTCTGGCAGCTTCTGTTACAAAGGCGTTTATGAGCCTTTTGCCGTGTGCCCTTCCATAAATGCTTTCCGGATGCCATTGAACACCTAAAACTAACTTGAATCCCGGATGCTCAATCCCCTCTATTACACCGTCAGACGCAAACGCACTCACTCGCAGTCCCTTACCGAGTTTGTCTATGGCCTGATGATGGCTGGAATTTGTCTGAATTGCCGTCTGGCCTACAATGTCATGCAATCTGCTTCCATTCTCGATCCTCACCCTGTGGAAGATCTTTCCTGTCTGATGTGGATCGGCATGAGTGATTTTTCTCGAGGGGATACATGAGAGATCTTGATAAAGGGTTCCCCCGAATGCGACATTCAGAACCTGATGACCCCGGCAAATACCGAGAATCGGCAGATCCTCTTTCAATGCGAATCTTATAGCCTCGAGCTCAAATCGATCGCGTGCTTCGGTTGTGCGGGAGAGCTTCTTATGCGGCTTCTGATTAAAGTGTCTCGGATGCAGATCCGGCCCTCCGGTAACCAATAATCCATCTATCGATTTCAGAAGAGACCTGACCGCAAATCGCTGTTCGATATTAGCCAGCAGGATCGGAATACCGCCTGAATTTAAGATGGCTTGATAGTATTGTTGCTTGATATAATCGAATCCCCTCCGTAAAGGCCAGCGTTTATCATCGCTGTCTTCCGCCTCCGAAAGGGTGATGCCGATTTTAGGTCTCTTAGAAAGCATATAATATCGAAAGATGGTAGCTCCCGGCTCCCAGATCGAAATCCTTTTTCATGCGTACACCATAGTCAAATCTGATCGGCCCCACAGGGGTGAAGAATTGTACTCCCAGGCCGGAGGTAAAAGCCACCGAAAGCAGGGTGAAGTCGTCAAGATCGAAATACGTATTGCCGGCATCTATGAAAACCGTTCCGCCGAACCTCCAGAACAGGGGACGGCGAATTTCCATATTGCCCAGAATGAGATATCGACCGCCCTTGGGTTTTCCTAATTTCTCACCGGGATCATCGGCCGCGGTGAAAATCGGCCCCAGGCTGTTTTCCACATAACCCCTTATGGTAGTCCCACCACCGATAAGGAATCTATCTTCGACACTCGACCTGCCGTCTTTACTCATATCGTCGAGCCAGCCGACCGATATCCGTGAGGCCACGATATTTTGCCCGGTAAATACTTGATAGCGGCTCCATGAAAACTGAGCCTTGCGGTAGCCAAAATCTCCGCCCAGGATACCGCCCACGTATTCGATACCGACAAAAGAATAAGAACCGTGCTCTGGGGCGAAAATGTTGTCTCTTGTATCTCTCTCTCCGTAGACCTGGATCTTCCTTCTGATCTGATTGTCACCCTCAGCCCTGTAGACCTCCTGCTGATCCTCAGGAATATCCCTGAAGTTCACATATTCGGTGGCGCCGGTCAGACGAGCCATGGTGAATCGATCCAGTTCGTAGGCGAAGTGTACCTCTGCGCCAACCCGGTCGTACCTTTTCTCAAGCGTCGGATTGAAGGTGTGGGGCTCGTACATCAGTCTTACCGACATTGGTATTCGGCGGCTCAGAAACCACGGTTCTATATAATTTAATTCAAGCGAAGTCCTGATGGGCTTAAAACTGAGCTTTTTCCTGAAATCCGACCAGGTGAATTTCGACAAAGCGCCCTGCGGATCGAGGATCTGGAAACGCGGCTCAAAACCCACATACAATCTTCGGCCGGTGCCCATGAGATTCCTGTTCCCGAATCGCGCCGAACCTCGGAGCACCATCTCGAAATCCTCCTCGCGGCCTATGCCAAACCCCCCATTGACGAAAAACGGTTTCCTCTCCTCAAAGTCCAGAGTAAAGCCAACCCTGGCCCGGGAGTCTTCTATCATCAGAAAACTGGAATCGTCCCGCCTGATAGCCAGATACCTGAAAAGCCCGGTAGAGTAAAGCTTCCTCTCTGACTCGATGATATCCTCTCGGTTGTATTCTCCATCGACTTTGATCGCAAGCTCTCTTAATATGACATTATTATTCGTAATTCCTTCATTCTCTATCTTGGTTTCTCCATTAACGGTGTAAACTGATTCCGCAACAACATATTGAATAGCGACCTCGGAGCTGTCATCCATGAATCTATACTGACTGTTTATTTTTGCATAAGGATAACCATTTTCATGATAAATATCTCTCAAAATGAAACTCCCGGATAACACCTGGCTGGCATTAACGGGCTCATCTATCTTGAACTGCCGGAGCGTCTTGTTGAATTTGGCATTTATTTTCTCAATGCCACCCTCTGTAGCGATACTGGAGAGATAGGTCTTTTTGCCTTCCACGACAGCAAATATAACAATGGCCCGGTTATTCTCATCGATTATGACGGAATTGCCGGCCGAGGCAAAAAGAAAACCGCGCCGTTTATAAAAACGTTCTATGGTTCTTTCGTCGTATATGACATTTGATCTCGACAGCCGACGTTTCTTTAAGAAATTATACCAGTGATTCGGTTTGGTGAACAGAAACCCCTCGATTTCCGTTCGGGGGAAGGATCTCACCCCCTGCAATTCGACCCTCTCAACCACCTGCCGCCTGATTTTGCCGACGCCTGACGGAAATCCATCGTCCTGGCCAGCTACGGGAGAGGATAGTATCAGGAAGAAAAAGAGACTAATATTCAAAATTGAAATTAAGGTCGAACGAGATACCCTCATCTTGAGAACCCTGCAAACCCTGAATGGCCTTGAACGAAACATTATTGTTTAAGTAATATTCCATGCCGATACTTCCGTAATCATCCCCGGAAAGTCTCCTCGAATACCGGACATAAAAATTTCTGGATAGGTATTTTGCCACTGAAATTCGTGTAATATCCTCATAAGCGCCTATCTCTAATTCTTCGAAAATCCCCTGGGCCGTGGAGAGACCAAGGCCGAAATACGAGGCAAGGGATCCCATATTTCCGACAACATCGTTCGCAGAGCTATTGTCAGAGAAGGTGCCGCCCGCCCAACTCCCTGCGATCAATATTCTTAATAGTCCTTCCTGCGTCAGTCCGGGAGAACTGATTTTCGGCACCAATAGCGTACCGGTGACATGGACCTCCAGATCCCTCGGAGATGTTTCGCCCGTTTCAGGATTATACCCGCTTATTCTCCTCTTTACCACAAATTCAATATCAGGATCGACCGTCGCCAGATCTTTATAATTGAGGTTCCCTGACACGAATTGAAATTTCTGGCCCAACAAAACAAGATTATATGATCCGCGGATCACTTCCGGAGTCCCCAGGAATCTGAGTATGCCGAGCTGCCGTCGTACACGCAGGTCAGCCTTGAATTCTGCATCCATTTCACTATTATTGATCCAGATATTATTGATGGCCGAAACATTCAAATCGAGATTCCAGATGGTCGAATCCTCTACTGCAGCAAATGCCGGATCATAATCGGGTCCCACAAAATCCTTAAACTCGCTTCGGACATTCAGTCTGAGTAAGACAATATCCCCACTTACCGTGGGAGGCGTTTCTCCCTCGATCCTGAGATCTAAATCGGCGAGACCATCGACGTCATAAGCGTCCGTTATAAAATAAACATTCTTCCCTTCAACGCCAACATCATACAGAAAATCTCCGAGGCCCAGTAGTTTTAAATTGCCTGAGACCGTGATCAGCGGCTTTCCCAACTCCGCAACAGATGCAAAAGCGCTGTCGATGTATATGGTTTCGTTTTCCATTCGAAGGTAAGCTCTAAGATCTGTAAGGGGGCTCCTGAGATCCAGAATATCCAGAGTGCCGTCGGTCAGCTTGCCGTGACCGGCTATTCGGGGATTGCTGTATGATCCCGATAAGGTTATTTCAAAAACGAAGTCCGTGCCAAAACGCTCGATATTAGATATAAAAGACTCCGCCAGCAAAAGCCTCGTTCCCGATGTACTTATACGGAAATCCAAAGGTTCGTCCGGGAATCTGTCTTCTACTTCATCGAAGGATAGATCCATTGGCAATCGCCCGGAGAAATGGTAATTGCCATATTCAGAAATCAATCTGGCCGATTCCGTCGAAAGATAACCGTTGGAATAGATGGCTAAAGCCTCGAGCTTCCCCATATTTACTTCATCTACAGAGAGGCTGTCGATCTCGACATCGAATTCCATAACCGGGTCATCAAAATCTCCAGTCAATCTGGCAAACCCGCTCCAGATTCCTCTGATTTTCTTTCCAGGATAGATCTGGGACAATATCGGCTGAATCTGAAATCCCTCGGCGCGAATATCAAGCCCTAATTCCAGATCATTCGTCACCATTCCTGTCAGCCTGATTATCCCGGCCTCGTATCCGAGTCTGAAATCATCAAATTGGGTTTCCCTGTCATAGATACTCACTTTTAGCGGACCAATCGATGAGAAACTGTTTCCATAGATTTCGCCATGAAGAGTATCGACTTCGAAAGTCGGGGGCATCTGCGTGCCATCATAACTGCCGTTCAGCCACAGGCCTCCATCCAATCCCGCTACAAAAACAGTATCCAGAAATACCCTCTCGCCTGAGACGCTGGTTTCAAAATAGCCGGAATCGGTCGGTATTGAATATAATTCCCCGCCTGTCCACTCACCGGAAACGGTTCCCACACGGTGACTGATAAATGACCGCAGATCTGCAAAAATGTGAATCTCTCCCGGGACAAGCCCGTAAGTCCAGCAAGAATCCGAATTAAAAAAGGCATCGAACGCGAAATCCTGAGTTGGTCCGGTTAACCGAAAACCGGCCGAACCTCTGCCTCCCAGCTTTCTTAAGAAGATCTGATCCGTAAAATCGGTCAGGTCGCCGAATTGGGCATTGCCTGTGATATCGATATCTCCCTGGTATTCCATTCCGCCTGTAGCTCGTAGAATCGTATTTTTGTATCTTGCCTCGAAACCCGGAAGAAAGTCTATTTTCTCAAGATCAAATCTCACTTCACCTGAAACCTCATGAAAAAAATAATCTTCTATTCTAATAGAATCAAGATCGCAATCCATCTGCATCATGAACTGATCCTGACTGAAACCTCGACCGGATAGCTCAATGGCGCCCGTAAAATCGGTTTTTATATCAGGAGCGATCTCCTGAAGATTCAGATGCTCGACCTTGCCGGTATATTCATACCTCTCCGGTTTTGCGGCAAAGTCAATCTCCCCGACACCCCGGAAACCAGCATGAAAAATACGCCCGTCGATGGACGAAAACGACAGCCTCTTGTTATTGAAACGATAGGACAGGCTTACATCTTCATATGGCCTTTCCATGAATGTTCCGTTCACTACTGCTTCGCCGTTAAAATCATCTATAGCATTCCGGATTTTACCGCTCACATTCAAGTTCCCGTTGATTTTGACACCCGTAAGATTCTTAATATCTTCAAGATTAACAGGCTCGAAATCAAA
>CBDVBL010000088.1:0-7351 GCA_965372205.1 uncultured bacterium | reverse complement strand
ACTATCAAATCACTCCATTGAACAGCCTGATCCGCCACGTATACAGACTCGACCCTGGCTGTTACCTGCACCTGAAAGGTATGCTTGACGTTTTGGTTGCTGTGGGAAACCACCGTAACGGCATGCGTGCCCGTATCCAGGGCGCTCAGAATGGTCCCGATCGGCTTTACGAGATTATCATTTTCGCTGTCGAAGTAATAGGATTTGTCAGCGGCAAATTCGGGAAATATCTGGACCGGGGGCGTAAGCGTATCCTCCGACGGCTCCTCGACAAGCGCAAACTCATATGTGGTTTTCCCCTTGTTGATCTTAAACGATGTCATGGCGTTGCGATCGATATCGCACAATGTCAGTTTCAGCCAGCGATCAGTCGGCAGCTTCTTCTCCGGCGTGGCATTCCAGGCGGCGAAACGGGAGATGAAATTCTCATCTGCCAGATACACGACAGGCAACCCGGCCAGCCGCATGAAACACTCCCGGCCCCCGGAGCCTTTGCCCACATACAGATGCATAAGCTTGGAATCGTCGGAATCGAAAAGCTCAATCTGCAGAGCCTTCTCGTCGGTAATATCAAAATCCTCGTAAAGATCGGCAGACTCTCCCCTGACCGAGCCCCTTACCTCTGTAAGATCGGTAAATAGTTTCTCGATATCCTCTTCTTTGGCGGGCGAGTTATAGGCGTTGACGACGACCCATCCCGATTCATGTTTGGCAAAATGAAGACCCGAGTCAGGATAATCCTGCTTGTACACATCGATTCTTGTCACTTCGCCAGGATCAAATTCCATTCGAAGCTCGTTGAGGCTCTCGGGGGAACTCGTGGCCCGGTTCAGACCCTTTAGAGCATAAGAGATGACTATCAAAGCTACCAGGACAACTAATAGAGTATAAATCATTTTCTTATTCATTACATCCCTCCACCGGCTTGCTCTAAGAGCCTGCGATATGCCCGACGCCTGTCGCGTCGCATAACCATCCTGATTATGCCATATGCAACTATGACAATGGGCGCCAGGAGTATGGTAAACACCCTCCAGAAAACCTTTGCCAGCGCCGAGGTCTCCTCCAGAAAACGAATCTGAATCGCCTTACTTCTTATATGCAACAGATCTTCGCTCAACGTGAACCCTTCCACGGCTTTGAAAAGAAGTTCCGCATGCGACGGTCTTTGACGTTGATATCTCGGCTCGGGAATAAACTGATCGGTAAAGATTTCGCTGGATCCAATGAACATCAATCTGGCTGTAGCGGGAGATATGGTCTCGATATCCTCCGATATCTCTGTCGTATCTGAGACATCCTGCCATCTTGGAGGCGGTTGATTCTCGTAAGGATTCGGAAATTGCCCTGACAGTAGCACCCCGAGGGATTGACGCCCGATAAAATCCTCTTTTCCAGGCCTGGTGTTTTCCGCAGTTAACGGTAAACCTGAGTATTCCATCTCCCAGGTATTGGAACTTGAGGTAAACAGCGTGGTCAGATCAAGCCCCAGTTCTTCGATTTTCGATGAATCAACTACCAGACGCGATCCCCAGAGGTAAACCATGGGGCCAAGGTTGGCCGTGAAAGCCAAATCCTGATTCATATTATCGGGGGTGACCCTCAACTGTACCGGAGACTGGACATCAAGCGAGACAGGTAATGACAAAAATCCACCGAGTACAGGACCCTGGGTTTGAATGCTGACGATTTGACTCTGCTCGTCCATCAATATCTTATCATCGAGCGAGATGCCATAATTGGTTAAAAGCCCGTTAACTCCCGGATCAGCCTTAGCGGGCATCACCATAACATTGCCGCGGCGATCGGGATTGTAGTTGTATTTATACATCTGGGCACCCATGATAACGTCTTTACCGGAGTAAAGAGCTTTGGCAATTTCGTATTTCTGCCTGTCTGAGAGACTCTTGGGTTCGAGGACTATTAAGGTTTTCACATTATCAGGCAGGGTTTCGTTAGACGATAATTCGATCCTGGAGGCGTTGTATCCAAGCTGCCTGAGGTTGTTGGTCAAATTGCTGAATCGATCCTTCTTGTCGGGTATCTCCTGGCCCATCTGCATCATAATCTGTCGCATCCGGGGATCATTGTAACGAGGATCGACAGGCTCATACGGAGCAACCACCGCCACCGCAGGCGGCTCGCCCTGGTCCATCCTGAATACCCGGGAACAGATTTCATACTCCAGCGTCGGCAGGCTGCCGGGTAAAACCCGAGGAATTATCTCATCCGGCTTGTCCAGATACGATATGGCCAGAGATGAGTAGACTTTTTTGATTCCAATGGCGTCTTTTTCAGTGGTCCTCAAAGTAAACGGGGAAATTCCCTTCTCCGCCAGCGACTGTGCCAACTCTTCATCACCGGTGGGATCGATCACCTCGTATTTGAGCCTGCCCGAGATCTGTGCGAACTCGGATAACTTGTCTGTGACATTTCGCTGAATATCTTTCATTCCGGGAGGCATTTTTTCTTCGGGAGTAACATAATAGCGAACCGTTATCTTGGTTTTGAGATTTTTGAGTATATTCTCCGCCGATTCGCTGACCGTATAAAGTTTATCCTCAGTTGTATCCACTCTCCCAAGAGGCAGGCGGAATGCCACGAGATTGAACACGGCGGCGACGGCAATCGTGGCGATGGCGACTCCAGTGAAAGTCAAATCGGCCTGCCGTCTCATTCTCTGTTCAACGGTAAGTGCGTTCAAGAACACGAAGACAACAACGTATGACAGAAAATAGAGGATATCGTTGATGCTGATTATTCCCTTGTACATATTCTCGAAATGCCCGACGGAGCCGACGGACCTTTGCAGAAACGTCCCTACACCTCCCAGCCAGGAGTCCAGTTGGGCGGCCACGGGCAACCACCCCAGAAAATGCAATGCCAGACATCCAATGACCGCCAGAACCCATGACGTTATCTGGTCTTTGAACAGCCCGGAGAAAAACAGGCCGATCGATAGGTATAATGCCCCCAGGAAGAAGAGCCCCAGATATCCGCCGATTACGGGACCGATATCCGGATTTCCAAGGAATGATATGGCAATCGGGATGGGCAGAGTGGCCAGAAGATAAAGTCCATAAAATCCCAGACCGGCCAGAAATTTCCCTAAAACCAGCTCATACGAACTCATCGGCAGAGACTGCAGCAGAGCTATCGAATTGGTCTTCTGCTCCTCAGACCATAATCTCATCGAAATTGCCGGCAGGAAAAAGAGCATCAACCAGGAGTTAATAGAGAAGAAGTCGCGCATCTCTGCCAACCCAACCTGGAAGAAAAGGAAGAACATATAGAATCCCGAGCAGATCGCAAGGATGGCGACTATGAATATGTAGGCTATGGGAGAATTAAAGTAAGACAAAAACTCCCTTTTGAATATAATGGCGATGTTTCTCATCAGCAGCGACCCTCCTAAGCGGCTTTTTCTTCCGCCATCCTCTTGGCGGCGCCTTTCTTCACATAATGGCGGAATGCTTCTTCCAGGGAAGTTTTTTCTAAAGTAAACTGCCTGACCGGCCAGCCATTCTTGTGAACCACATTTGTTAGCGCTTCCCAGGCATCCGTCCCGACATCAGTCTCAATCGTCGCCTTAGAATAATCATCCTCTTCGGTGATGCTATAATCCACTGCCAGCCTTCCGGACAATTCATCCAGCGCACCCTTGAGATCCGTTTGCGATGCCCCCACTATAAGCGTGAACCTCTGTTTCCGGAGGATCTTCGATTGCAGTTCCTCGATGGTGCCGTCGGCTACGATTACTCCTTCGGTGATAATCACGATCCTGTCCGAAATCGCCTCCACCTCCTGCAATATATGTGTTGAAAAGATTATGGTTTTCTCGTGGGCCAATGATTTCACGAGATCTCTAACCCCCACGATCTGGATGGGATCCAGGCCTGAGGTAGGCTCATCGAGCACCAGGATTTCCGGATCATGTATCAACGCCTGCGCCAGCCCGGTGCGCTGGGCATAACCGCGGGACAGTGTTCCTACTGTCATCCTGTAGACCTCCCTTAACCCGCAGGTACTGATAACATAATCAATCCGTTGCTTAAGCCTCGTTGATGACAGCCCTCGAGCCCTGCCGACGAAATCGAGGTATTCGGCAACCTCCATCTCCGGATAAAGCGGCGGGGTTTCGGGAAGATAACCGACCCGCCGGCGAATCTCGACCGGGTCTTTCAGTATATCAAAACCCGCAACTTTCGCATCCCCCGATGTCGGCACTATCTGCGTAGTGAGGATCTTCATGATAGTGGTTTTTCCTGCGCCGTTAGGCCCCAGAAGCCCCAGCACTTCTCCTTTGACGGCCTTAAACGAAGCGTTCAAGACAGCCACTACAGACCCGTAATTCATGCATAAACCATTGGCTTCAACCATGCGAAATTCCTCTTTACGATAAGTTCTTCAACCTTAGAATCAACCTCCAGGACAGATTTATACTGCCGCCCATTTTCAAAGTTCATTAATATACAAAAAAACCGGGAGATATCCACTATTTTCCCAATGACTTTTGTTTTTCTCATCATACTGCACCCTATTGCCACGGATGTTGATTTAATCCTGCATCTGTCGGTCGATCAAGGGCTCGATTCCTGACCTGCCGGATTCAAAATGGAGTTCGGCGATGAAGAGGTGGAAATGGGATTTGAGGACGCTAAAAGCCCAATCGATGAATTGAATACCGCGCTCGCCGAAATATGGACAATCCCGCACAGCCAAATAGAGATTGATTTCGTTGCGCTATTGAACGCCCCTTAGAATTTTCGGAGCGTTATATTTTTTCCTTCAAAATATAGGACGGCAATCATCGATAAGTAATTCAGAGGATTAATGACATGTTGATAGATAGGGTCCATATAATTAAAAAAATGCTCGAAACCGGCGTAATTTCCCGGTCGATACTCTCCCAGGTTATCATTACCTGCAGGGCGCGAGAGATCGAGATTTTAGAGGTGCTGTCCAACTATGCCGGTATGACACCCGACCAGGTTAAGACTTTCTTCCATGAACACTTCGGATTAACCATAGTCAATCTCGATGATATCGTCATTAATCCTGCTGTAGCCAGGCTGGTTCCGACTGATCTGGCTATGACCCATCGGATAATACCGGCCTTCAAGGTTTTGGCAAAAACTCATTTGGCTGTCGCCGACCCTTTCAACCTCAAAGGACTGAAAGACATCCGGGAATACACCGGTGAAAAATGCTGCATTTTTCTCTCACCGGAGGATCAGGTTGTAAGTGCTATCAGGAAACTCACAGAACGCTCCTGACGGAAACGACCTGGCGATTTCGAAGACACGGCTAAAACAGAATGGGCGTGATGACCTTACATTTATTCTCTCCCAATACATGTTCCTATCACTACCCTTTTTATATCAGCCAGATCCCTGATGAACTCGATCCCCTCGAATTTTCCAGACATCAGTTCCGCAACATCTTCAGCCTGCCCCAGGCCGACCTCGAATGCTAAAAGCCCTCCCGGCAGGAGAATATCGGGAATAGATCTTAGAATAATTTTGAAAAATGACAGAGGATCATCCGGAGCAAATAAGGCGACCTTCGGCTCAAATTCGATTACCTCCGGCTGCAGTTGGTTCATCTCGGTTTCAGAAACGTAAGGTGGATTGGAAACCACGCATTCGAACCGGCCGAGAGACCTTACAAAATTATCATCCTTGATATCGCCTGATAGTAAATTCAGCCGGCCCCCAATATCATTTAGCTCGACATTGATTCCAGCAAGTTCTAATGCTCCCTCGCTTATATCAATACCGGTAACTTTCGAGCCAGGAATAGCCCTGGCGAGAGCGATGGCTATATTCCCGGAGCCGGTGCCGACATCCAGAATCGATGGCGAATCTATACACTCCAGTCGCTTGATCACGGTTTCAACCAGGATCTCAGTCTCGGGTCGGGGTATCAACGCCCTCTGATCGCATTTGATCCTGATATTGTAAAATTCGACATATTTTACCAAATATTGCAGCGGAACGCGTTTCGATCGCTTCTCGATTAGGCTTTTATATTGGTTGATTTTATCGGAGTCGGCTCGTCTATCTGTCTGCAGGATCAGTTCCGAGCGACTGAGTTCTAATAAATCTCTTAATAATAATTCTGCCGATATTTCAAAGTCTTCGATCCCCGCGGCTTTGAGGCTATCTCTGCCCCATCTTTGGAGCGCTTCGAGATCCAGATCATCCTCAGATGCCAAATATCTCTCTTTCAAATGAAGCCGGGAAACCATCCATCATAAGCCGATGGTCATGACATCTTCCGCCTGACATGCGGGGCTTGACATATCGATGACCGTCATGGTTGCCATCCGGATTACCGGATGAATTCTTCGGGCTGGCCCGATCTACGAATCCTCCGACCCACAGTACGGCAGTCATCAATGCGGTCGTCTCTATAAACTGACGTCTCTTCATAGCCCTGAATTATCCCCTTTTCCCTCCGAAGAGTAAAGGCCGTAACCGACTGATATTCTTAAGGTCGAACCGGAAAAATCATAGCTTTTGGCAGGGGTGCCCGTCATATCGTATTGATGCCATTTTATTCGGTAATCGAATTCAATTGAAAAAACGGGAGTGAAATAATACCTCAGGCCACCGATACCGGCGACCCACACCGACCCGCTGCTTCGCTTGGCGTCTTGATTATCGTATGTAAACTCACCGTAACCAATCTCCATACCGGCGATCAGGAGGGATCTGCCGGAATCCGTCATCTCGTAACCATAATCTCCCAGAAGGCCAAATCCCCATGATGACAACCTGGATTCAGGCTCCGCACCAACCGATTCAAATGTCTTATTATAAAGGCTGAAAAATGTACCCGCTCTGAATCCGGTCGAAAAATTGTAATATACGCCCGGCTCCCATGTTATATTGTCCACGATTTCGTACTCGGCGCCCCAGCTACTTGGGTAACTCAATTTCGCTATGGGATTATACTCTAACGCCATCCCCACTGATACGCCGTTAAATGCCCGGACTACCGGGCAACTGCAGAGAAGTATCACATTGGCCAGAAGGAGAGTCGTTCTCATGATCAGGTCACATTCAAATTAAAATTGTTTATTTTCATAAACGGTACCAGCATCAATGCTCCATACTGCGGAATCAACCTCTGTTCGGTCGAGATCATCTCCGCGCTGGAGAAGGCTTCGAGCATAGACTGCTGGACCCTCATATCGACCACAGGCCTGGTGATCTCGCCGTTCTCTATAAGGAATGTCCCGTCGCGGGTATAACCCGTTACCAAAGTCTCCATCGGATTGAGAAAATTCAAATACCAGAAGCGGGTTATATATATGCCCGACTGTGTCGATGCGATCATCTCATCA
>CBDVBL010000087.1:0-7391 GCA_965372205.1 uncultured bacterium | reverse complement strand
CCGGCTTTCGATATCCGAGGCAAGCAATCGTTGCGCTTGACTCTTGAAAAGCTGATAAGGCTTCTAAAGCCCGACCATAGATCGGTGATTATCCTGCATTATTATGATGATTTGAAATACGAGGAGATTGCCAAGATCATGGATTGCCCTATCGGTACCGTAAAAATAAGGCTATATCGCGCGAAACATGAACTTAAGAAGCTATGGGCTAAATATGCGGTATAGTTGCGAAGATATTCGTCGTATATTGAACTCTGAATCTGATGATCCCATCTGCGATCAATCCTTCACGGAACACCTGGAGCAATGCCGCGAATGCAGAAGCCTGTGCGACCTGGAGCCGGAGCTCGAAAGTCTATTGCGAACCTCATTGCCAAAAGCCGTCCCTGTTCCTCTCTCCGATAACGTCATGGCCGAAATCAGAAGTGACGAAAAAAACCTGATTTCGAACAGGTTGGTCGATAGATATCTCCCGGTCGGTGCGGCCTCTTTGCTGGCGATTATGACGGCTATCATAATAGCCAGGTGGAACGAATTTGCCACGGCAATCGCATCAATAAAACCTGGTTCTTCTATAGAGTGGGTTGTCTCGCTCGTGCAATCTGCAGGACTGCCCGAAACAAACCTGAGCGAACTTATATCCTATGTTATCAATTCGCCCGCCGTTATTCTGGGACTTATAGCGGCGACGGCTCTATTATGGGCTTATTCCATACTCGAGTTCGAAAAATCCCCCGGATAGAAAAGCGGTCTGCCTCGCAGGGAAACAGACCGACAATATCAAATAATCAATCAGTTTATTATCATCTCGCCGCTTTTCTCATCTGCCTTTTAAGATCCGGGTCCTCGGCAAGTCTAGCTGTGATCCACTCGCCGGTGGAATCGACAACCAGTATCCGTTCCAGCAATTCGCCTCGTGAAAACTCGTTTTCCACAAGGCCATTTAGATAAACATCGGTGATTAACGTATCGGCCAGGATGGAATCGGCCATCTCGGCGCGGCTCGTTTCATCGGCCAGCATCTGCATCAGGATATTGCTTTTCATCTGCGGGTCAGCCAGGATGCTGTCCAAGGCTTTTTGTTTATCGCAACCCACGAAAAATGTGCCCAATACTAAGATTGCAATCAGTACGATTTTCCTCACGTTACCTCCCTCATTTTTGAGGCTAATAATTCTAAAAAGATGCTCTGTCAAGAAATTTCTGCTCACATCCACTCTTAGAGCAATGGCTTTTCTTAATATCACTTAGATTCTGAACGCTTCTTAAAATCCGCCAGAGCCGCCTTCAGGGCGTCCTCCGCCAGAACCGAGCAATGGATCTTGGTTGGGGGCAGTCCCCCCAGCGCCTCGGCCACCGCCTCATTGGAAATCTTTAAAGCATCCTCGATTTTCTTTCCCTTGAGCATCTCGGTCAGTATTGACGATGATGCGATTGCCGCCCCGCATCCGAAGGTCTTGAACCTGGCATCGACAATAACGTCGTTTTCAATCTTCAGATAAAGACGCATCATATCACCGCAGACGGGATTGCCAACATCGCCGACGCCCGACGGATCCTCCAGTTCCCCCATATTCCGTGGATTGGCGAAATGATCCATTACGAGATCTGAATATGGAAACGGTTTATCCATGAAGTGACTCCTTGCCCTTCTTATAATCCTCATAGCTCGGAGACATAGCCAGAAGCTTCTCTACTATGCCCGGCATGATAGAAACCACATAATCAACTTCTTCTTCCGTATTGTACTTTCCGAGAGAAAAGGTTATCGATCCTGCACAGATATCGGTCGGGACGCCAACAGCCGTTAGAACATGAGATGCCACGAGTTCGCTTTCATCCTTTCCTTTCAAATTGGAGCTGCAGGCCGAGCCGGATGACGCCATCACGCCATTCATATTCAGAAGCAGAAGCAAGGATTCGCCTTCGACATGCTCCACCCAGAATGACACGTGGCCGGGAAGCCTCCTCTCAGTATAGCCGGTAAGATGAATAAAAGGAATCGAATCGGCAAGACCCTGCCAGAGTTTGTCGCCCAATGCCTCAAGATGTTTTTTCCACTTTCCAATATTCTCGCTGGCCATCCGGCAGGCTTCTCCCATGCCCGCTATACCGGGGATATTCTCGGTGCCCGGCCTCTTCCCATCCTCCTGGTTGCCACCTGCAAATAGCGGCGAAATATCGATGTTTTTGCCAACATAGAGAGCCCCGACGCCTGCCGGGCCATACATATTATGCGCCGAGAGCGTTAAAAGATCAATCCCCATACCTGCGACATCGATTTTCAGAAAACCGGCGGCTGCCGTGCAATCGCAATGCAAAATCCCTCCATGCCGACTGCAGATTTCGGAAATTGATTTTAAATCCTGTATGGTGCCTATCTCCGGATTGGCATAGCCGATCGATACGAGAGTCTGTTTCATTCTCACTATCTGCTCTAAGGAATCCAGATCGATAGATCCGTTTTTTTCAACATCTATCGATAACGCCGGTATTCCCTCTTTTTGTAATAATCGAAACTGATTGGTTATCGAAAAATGCTCTATCGCGGAGACGGCAAGCTGATAACCGGGGTTAGCTCTCAAGAACCCGGTGATGGCCAGATTGTTCGATTCTGTGGCGCCGGAGGTGAATATTATCGATTCGGGGGAGGAGCTGATGAACGACGATACTTTCTCCCTGGCTTCATCGATTATCCTACCCGCATTTATACCGGCGGAATGGACATGGGACGACGGATTGCCAAGCCGAGAAGTAAGCACCTTATCAACTACCTCCACGACCATCGGATCCGGAAAAGTGGTATTGATATTATCGAAAAATATGAACCTGTCTTTTTTTTCCTTTCCGCCATTCATATTCTAGTGTGCGTGGCTGGCACGCGGCCAACGGAGATTCTAGTATTCAACCGCCTGGCCTGCCACGGGAATAGAAGTGTGACATTGTACGATTACCCAGCTTCCCTGTCGCTTCTCAAGGACCCCGGTAATCCTTGCGCCTTTCATACTGACCGGCTCACCCTGAGCCAACAGATTGCAATCCATGACCCATGAAACCCAGGCCACCGTGCCAGACTCAGAAATCTTGATGACCTGATTAGTAACTGAAATTTCAACGTTCTCGAAAGATTCAAACTGCTTCTGTAATGACTCATTCAGTGCTTCCCAGCCAACCCACCGTTCGGCCGCATCAGTACCGAAAGTCACCATGTCAGGATCATGAGCCATGATTCGCGAAAATAACTCCAAATTTTCGGTCTCGACCATTTGATACCACTGATCAAGCACCGATTGGACCTGGGCCTTTTCGGCTTCGATGTCAATTCCTGGAGCGCAGCTATAAGTCGCTAAGCAGGCCATAGCAATCAAGATCAGGAATAGCTTCTTCATAGTTGTTTCCTCCTATCCGGCAATAATTCATTTAATTTGATTTCAAGTTAACGATCGGGGCCAGCTGTGGCCATAAAAATGCTTCGAGATTTTTCCGGATCAGTAAACGAAATACTTATATTATTGTTGGTCATCTTTCAAGATGTCCTCAGCAAGGGAAAGCGCTACACCGGAGAGCATAACCTCGACTCCAAACCTCGTGAAATCATCGGAAATCAGTCCCCGGTTGACATTGGTGTAAAGCGAACAGGCGGCCTCCCTTTCCACCACCAATCCCGATATCTTGCCGGCCGATTCCGATACAAAGGTCACCTCTCCCAATTCCTCGGAAACAACATAGCCGGTGCAGTTATGGAGTTGAAGATGGCAATTATGGGTATAAACCACAACCAGCGCTCCCGTGGCTTCCTCGGCCAGCGCAACCTCCGGATATATCTCTAAGGATAGCTGCCTTTTCTCCTCCGGTTTCACCAGCTTCAACCTGTAATGATCTTTCAGATCACTTACTTCCGGATGGCCGAGGCAGACAGCTATTTTTTCTATATCCTCTTTTGAGAGAACACTCTTAGCCATCTTTTTTCTCTGGTTTTTCCTTCGCTTCCTTTGTTGCCTCTTCGATTTTGCGGCCGGACTTTTCATCGATATCAATTTCTGTCTGCACGTCGCGCACGGACTTCTTAAACTCCCTGATACCTTTGCCCAATCCCTGGGCGATTTCAGGGATACGCTTTGCCCCGAAGAGAATCAGGACTATCACCAGTATGATGATGAGCTCGCCGCCCCCCGGCATTGAAATTAAGATTATGTCATTCATATTGTCACCTCTACTTCTAAATGTACCACCACTTAAAGTATATTATAATCAAAATGACCATCAATACGGAAACGAAATTTATTCTTATCAATAATCCGAACGCCAGCGAGATGCTGTAGAGATTGACATAAATGGGCTCCTGAATCTGGTTTACTTTGATCCCCCGCTTACCGATTCCGATCTCCAGGTTCTTCTGGAAAAGCGTCTTGACGGCGCCGTCAGGCAGGTAATCACCGATAAGCTGCCCCATAAATCCACCCAGGACAGTCGCCAGCACAAGAGAAACGATTAAAAAGGTGAGTTCCCTACTTTTCATTAGAACCTCCATTACTTCCGGCCGAGCAAAAGGATTTCAGGATTCCCAGGCCGTCGTCAGAGCCGAGAATCGCTTCGCAGGCCCTTTCGGGGTGCGGCATAAGCCCGGCAACGTTGCCACGATCATTGATAATACCGGCAATACCATTCAGCGATCCGTTGGGATTGGCCCCCGAAGTCACAACACCGTCCTCGTCGACGTAGCGGAAAATCACTCTGCCGCTGGATTCCAGCAACGAAAGCGTTTCCGGATCGGCAAAATAGCTGCCCTCGCCATGCGCCACCGGCATCCTGAGCTGATCTCCAATTTCCAACCCCGATGTAAAAGCCGTATTGTTGTTTTCGACCCTCAGAGTAACCTCGCGGCAGACGAAGCGAAGACCGGAATTCCTTATCATGGCTCCCGGCAGAAGACCGGATTCAAGTAGAATCTGAAATCCGTTGCAAATTCCCAAAACCAACCCCCCGCCTTTCGCAAATTCAACCACTTTTTTCATTATGGGCGAAAAACGAGCGATGGAACCCGATCTCAGATAATCCCCGTAAGAAAAGCCACCCGGCAAGATCACGGCATGACATCCCTGCAGGTCATCGGCGCCATGCCATAGATATACCACATCGACGCCATCAATCATTTTGAGAGCCCGGTATGCGTCATAATCGCAATTGGAGCCGGGGAAAATGACCACTCCGACTTTCACCGGGCGACCTCTATTTCATAGCCTTCTATGACCGGGTTGGCCAGGAGCTTGGATGCCGCTTTATCTGCGACTACTTTCGCCTCAGCCTCTGACTCGGCGTTAATTACCAGCGTGAAGATCTTACCCGTACTGACTTTCACCACGGAATCAAAGCCAAGATCCGACAAGGCCCGCCCGATCGTCTGGCCCTGCGGATCCAGAACGCCATTCTTCAGAGAAACCTTCACGTTAGCCAGGAATTTCATTCCATATCCTCATCGTCATCATCGTCATCATCTCTTCCGCCCCTTCTGAAAATTGTCGATGGGTAGAGGAAACTTACCTTCCCGCCTCCGGTGAAGATCAAGTAAGTCATTTTCGATAGCCCGTAAATAATGTATGCCAGAGCAAGAGGGAATATAATTAGAGATGCGTTTATCATCAGGCCGACTGCTATTAACAGCAAAAACAGCATTTTTATTCGATTCTTCGGTTTTGAAAAATCAAATTTTGGCATTTTCTCATACTCGATTGTGGATACCATAAGGGCGGCTGAGGCGATTATCAGTATGATGAAGAATTTCTCAAACCTGATCTGACCCCAGACTTCATTACAAAACAAAACATACGAAACTATCGTGATGGCGGCAGAGGGTATGGGAAGACCCATAAATTTGGTTTTTTCCTCCAGCGATGCCGAGAGGCTAAACCGGGCCAACCTGAAGCTTCCCGCCATAAGATAAACGAAAGCCAGTATCCAGGCCCAGTTGCCCTTTGAGATAAGCGAAAAACTTATGACCATGACAGCGGGAGCAACTCCAAACGATACTATATCGGCCAGCGAATCCAATTCCACCCCGAGCCTCGATGAAGACCGGGAAAAACGAGCTACCATGCCATCGAGGAAATCCAGAAAAGCTGCCAGGATTATCAACCAGACTACCTCATTCATATTGTGGGCCCGTTCAGGGCTGATCAGATGTCTGGAGCCTCCGGCCACCACAATGGCCCCGAATCCGCAGGCCAGATTGCCCATGGTGAACATTCCGGGCAGAATACCCCTGATGCCGTTCATGGCAACCTTCCCAGAATAGTCTCTCCGGCAATGACTTTTTGCTTCAGACGAACATCCAAACGAGAACCTTCGGGCATCACCAGGTCCACCCGGCTGCCGAAACGTATTATTCCAACCCGCTCCCCGGCCCTCACCGCCTGACCTTCCGTAGGTCTAAATATGGCCCTCCGGGCGATAGCGCCGGTAACCTGATTCATCTTTACGATTCCCGATTCCGTTTCTATCTCAATCTCATTACACTGATTGGCCTCTTGAGCCTCGTCTTTAAATGCTGCAAAGAATTTGCCCTGACGAAAATTCACGGATTTTACTCTTCCTGAAACAGGGGAACGGTTTACGTGAACGTTGAATATGGAAAGGAAAATCGACAGCGACTCTGATCCTGCAGTATTATCGCATTTGATAATTCGTCCGTCCGCCGGAGCCAGAATGAGTTTTTCACCCCGGGGCGTTCGACGCTCCGGATCCCTGAAAAATAGCATGATAATGACTGCCAGAAAGAAAAATACGGTGGAAACATAGACAAACGAAAATATCAGGAATTTATAGAAGAGAATAAAAAATACACCTGCAAGTATTAAAAACGGCAATGGGAATAAAATCCCTTCTCTGGTCATTTCGCTGTGGCCCTGTTTATAATCTTAGCGGCCTTGCGAGTATAGTAGGAAATATCAAAAAGAGTGTCAATCTCTTTCGGGTTCAGATACTTCCTGACGCCGGAAGATGACTTCAGCAGAGTTCTGAAACTCGCCCCCTTATCCCAGCTTTTCATAGCCAGACTCTGGACCAGCTCATAGGCTTCTTCCCGACTGGGCATCTTTTCCGTCAAAGCAAGCAATACCCTTTGTGAGAAAACAAGTCCGCGGGTTAATTCAATATTCTTTTTCATCCTCTCTGTGTTGATTTTCAGATTTGAGAGCGTATTGTAGAGTCTATCCAGCATATAATGAAGAAGGATCGTAGAGTCCGGTATTATGATTCGCTCCACCGACGAATGAGTGATGTCCCGCTCGTGCCATAAAGCCATATTTTCCATGGCGGCCATGGAATTCGCCCTCAATACCCGGGCCAGGCCGGCGAGCCTCTCACAGGTGATGGGGTTTCTCTTATGGGGCATG
>CBDVBL010000086.1:0-7448 GCA_965372205.1 uncultured bacterium | reverse complement strand
CGGCATGTAGTTAGCCTGATAGAAGCTCTCCAGATCGGAACGGGCAATGGCTTTTACGGACGCTTCGGTACCTGAACCGGTATAAGGTTGACCGTACGGATGATCGGCGCCAAATAGTTCGCTGAAATATGTTTTGAAGGCGGTAGTCATCGGCTGCCTGGCCTCCTGCTGAATACGCCCCAGATAAATATCACGCTTCAGTTCCAGCTCTTTTTCCGGGAAGGTGGGATTCAGAACGATATCGGACATCAGCTTCAATGCGGGATCGAGATTCTTTTTCAGTACATTCAGACTTACAGAGGAATTGTCGAAAGAACTGCCTGTTCCGAGTTGGGCGCCAAGCTGTTTGATCTCGTCGGATATCTCGAGGGCATCCATCGATTTTGTCCCCTCGTCTAACAAATCGGCGGTCAACGCTGCGGCGCCCGGACGATCTGCAGGATCGCCAGCCCAGCCGCTTTTTATGATGAGGTTGACCTGCACTAGCGGAAGATCGTGATCCTCTATCAACATCAAATCCATACCGTTGGAAAGTTTCGCCTTTTGAATGGACGGAGGTGTGAATGAAGGTTCCGCCGCCGCCGCCGGTTCGGCGGACCTGTCGAATTCGGCTTCCGCCACCTGTGGATCTCCCTGTGGAATGATATACAGTATCGCCCGGCCGTTCAGGTCGATATATTCACGGGCGTATTTCATGACGTCCGCTACGGTGGCCTTGGAATAGCGCTCCATATCCCACTGAAGGCTTCCCGGATCGCCGATGTAAACATTATACCTGTTCAACCGGTCGGATCTACCTCCCCATCCGCCTATGCGCTCGAGGCCTCGTACAAATCCGGCTTCCCAGGTGGTTTTGGCCTGCTCCAGTTCTTCGCTTGTGATGCCGTTTGCAAGTATGTCTTTCAAAATAGCGTCGACCTCGGCTTCGATCTCTTCCAGGGAATGCCCCTCTTTGGCGGTAACGGTTATGCCAAAGGTGCTGCTCAACTCCATCGACGATTGATAAGCCCTGACATCCTGCGCGATCTGTTTTTCATATACCAGCGTCTTATAGAGCCGCGAATTCTTCCCTGAAACCAATATGTTCGTCAATAGATCGAATTCAGCGTCGCCGGGGGCATAAAACGCCGGCGAATGCCACTCCATATACAGGCGCGGCAGGCTGACATTATCCTCGGCCGTCGATCTCTTGATCTCCGTCAGTTTCGGGACCCAGCTTTCCAGCCGGTCGATTGGCGCACCGGGCGGAATCGCGCCGAAATATTTCTCGACCCATTGTTTCGCCTGCGCGGTATCGAAATCCCCGGTGACGCAGAGCGAGGCATTGTTGGGAGTGTAATACAGCTCGAAAAACTCAGAGACGTCCTCAAGGCTGGCCGCCGAGAGATCCTCCATGCTGCCTATGACCGAATGCGAATAAGGGTGCTCATCCGGATACATCAGGGATAGCATGAGTTCATACGATTTCGCATACGGCTGGTTATCGAGACCCTGGCGCCGTTCGTTCTTGACAACGTCTTTCTGGTTATCCAGCCGCTCCTGGGTCATGGCCGGAAGCAAAAATCCCATGCGGTCGGCCTCCAGCCATATCATCCGCTCCAGATAGTTGCCGGGGACATTCTCCCAGTAGTTGGTGCGATCCTCCGAGGTGGAACCGTTGTTGACACCCCCGATTTTCTCGATGGCCTCGAAGAAATCAGTATTGAAATGCTCCGAGCCCTGAAACATCATATGCTCGAAAAGATGGGCGAACCCGGTCCGACGCGGTTTTTCGTTTTTCGAGCCGACGTGATACCAGATGTTTACCGAAACCATGGGTATAGAATGATCCTCATGCAGGATAACATCCAAGCCGTTGGGAAGCTCGAATTTTTCGAACTTTAACTCCGGCAGATCGCTCGCCATAGCCGCTCCGGCTGCGACTGCAGCCGCCGCCAGGCCGACGAGCATAAGCCTTTTCCAGCTTCTCATTATAACTCCTTTGGTTGATTTGATTGTTTTCATTAGCAAATGTCCACGGCTCATATTTTGGTAATACTTCGACACGGCCGGCAATATAAACCGTCAATATAAAAACGTCAAAATCAAAAAAAAGTTGCGGCTGGTTTTATCTATGAATAATGAGATTCTTCAGGGAACATTGAAGAGTGTATATTCGGGTTGGGCGGAAAGATTACCCGGCAGAGGCTTCTGCCAGGTACCGGATTTCGGGATCGGTTGACGGCTCCATATCCCCGGGAGACTCTATCGGTTCCGGTTCCTCCGGCGATTCTATATAGCGGCTTTCTATGGAACCGACCGCCTGGTCGACACGGTCGAAGAAGGAATCGATGCTGGAAATCAGCGATTCTCTCGCTCCATCGAGGAAACTCGTATCGACTCCCATCCCGGCGGCCAGATTCTCGAAGAAAGTGTCGATTTTCTCGATCAGTTTATCCTCCGCCCCGTCGAGATAGGACTGCACTGTCTCGAAGAATTGCCCAATCAGATCTCCGGGTGTATCGGGGGAGTCAGCCAACGTTTCGACATTACCCAGATAGGCCCCTATATCACCGGTCTGATCGAGGGATTGTGCCTGATTATTGTATAGATTCAAGGCCCGCAGATTAAGCTGAAAATCCTGGGTGTATCTCATGCTGAGCTTACGCGCCACTCGCAGGAAACCGTTAGAGTATGTCTGCCTTAATTTCTGGCTGGTATTTAAGCTTTCTCGATAGAAAGCGGCAGCCTCGAATCCCCGGCTTCTCATAAGCGTCGCCTCGAGCCGGTTGAAGCGGCTCCATTGTTTGGAATGCGCGGTTGGAAGGGGCTCCCCCTCAACGACCCTGTAGTCCTCTTTGATGAAGGCCTTCGCCTTCAAATCCGCATGGAGGCCGATGGTCAGATCAGAATATGTGACGGCGTTAATTTCTCCATCCTCCGCGTCCTCGGCGAAAGCCGCCACGGTTTGTGTAAACTCCGCCAGATTAAAGATCATATTGAGATTCAGCCGGGCCTGCGATTTTATCCTGGCAAGGAGCGTATCATTGCCGGTTTCAGCCGCCTCATTCTCCGGTTGGATCTCAGATTCTTCCGGCGACGAATCTGCCACGATCATCTCCGGACTGTAGATCACGGGAGGCTGTCCGCTGGCTATATCCGGATTATCATTTGAAAGCTCTATCGAATCTACCGGTGCCTCGAGTTCGCCTGCAGGCTGAACAGCTCGGATTAGCCCGCTTGCCTGATCCTCAATTGCATCGGGCGAACCACGATCGGTAAGACCAGGTGACTGATACTCACCGGCGGGCGAAAAGTTATATCTTGATAAGCTATGGAATGTGTATCTGCTGAAAAAGCTGAAAAGGTTTACGTAACCGAACATAATTCCCCCCGATGATTGTTCGCCTGCTTGATAACACTATCGGCAACTGATTGCAGATTTAAACGATAGGGGGGAATTGTTGTTTCAGGGTGGAACGGTATGCTGGGTTGCGGAACTAAGTGTAGAAACCCGACATGAGCCGTCAATATAAAAACGTTAAAATCAAAAAAAGTTGCGGCTCGTTTTGGGGTAGGTTGGGGGTTTATCCCCCAATCCCGCGATATGCGGGGCGGCCGGATAAACCGACCGCCTAAAAAAATAGATGCCGCATTCGGAAACTCATGCAAAGGAGTTTCGATTCGGTAACGACCGCGAACGTAACAGAGAACGCAGCGCTGTGGTGGCGCTGGATATGGTCAGACGATACTTTATGGAAAAAGAAAAGTAGTTCGATTTCCTTAAAAGGAATTGTCAAATGGCGGCCATACGGCCCGTAGGGGGAGAATTGACCCAAGAAATGCGCGAATCATTTTTTTACCATTTCCCAGAGGTCGATTACCTTAACGCTAGCTGAATCTATTGATTTCGAATGCTGTCGATAACCATGTTGGAGGGTTATGTACTCAGTTACCTCAACGGTCTCAAATGTTGTGAAATCCCCATCAAGGTGTTCGAAGATGTAATGGATGTTGGTGTAATTACCGTCGGGTACAAGCTCAAGCTGGGCATCTGTCCAGCGGCGCGATGAAAATTCTTCAAATTCGCAAGGCGCAAGGCCCCGGAAAAAGATATATCCGGCGTAACCTTCGCCCCTCAGTTTAACCACAAGCAACAGGGAACTATCCGGGAAGACGTCGACATACTCAACCCATGCTTGCCCCACGGGGCTATCGAATTCCCCCACCTGACCGCAATAATAGCGTAGACTATCGGTGCCGACCGGTTCCCAAACCGTCAGGACATTCGCGCGTCTTTCCCACCCCTCGGAGTCCATCATAATATAGAATCTAAACCCCTGTAAATCCCTACAATACCGGTTCCATTTGAGTTCACCGTTCTGCCTTGTTGAAGCATCATGACTGAAAACCCAGTGCTTATCCCGGGAATAATCTATCTGGCTAAAATCTCTTATTCTTTCTCCGGGTTCCGGCCTGATATTCAACCATTCGATGAACCGGGAGCAATCGATACTTTCTCTATCCAGCGAGTCAGTTCTCGCAAAAGCCCCAACGACATAGTCGATATCATTTTCATGAATGGTCTGGGCAATGCTGAATGAAAAAACCAGATTAAATAATAGGGCGGTTATTATGGCCAAGCATCGCCGTGAGCCGAGGGAACCAAGAATCATTTCTTCTTACTTTCATCAATTGTCTTTAATAAATCATCAATAAATCCGCAGAATTTGAGAGCGTCTTCTCTTTTATATTTATCGCTTAGACGATGATGTGTGGGATTCCTAAATGCTAACATTATTCCCTTACATAAATAATGAATGCCTTCGTGTTCTTCTTTTGAAGCATCTATTTGAAGAACTGACTTTACAGGATCAGGATTTATTGCCTTATTTACAAGATCAACGCCTATAAGGTTATTAAGACCAGACTTAGTCCTAATTCTATCTTCTAGTACTTGACTCGCTTGATTGATTACCCTGTCAAAGTTCCCTGCGGCGGTAAGAATATCCGAGCATCTGCTTTTTAATTCCGCGTCATTTATGGCGTTGTAGATGCTACCAATTTGAACAACACTTTCGCCAAGATTATAGCCGTATTCTAACGCCCTGATCATTTGCATTATTTTGGGATTAAACTCATCCTTGAGCATTATTGCGCCGCCAATGCTTCTAAAATATTGGACGGTGATCTTTAGGTTGGCGAAATCACGCTCTAGAAGCCCCCCAATACTATCCACAATTGAATTATAATCATTCACAGTCGAGGGCTGAACACTGCTTTCTGATGCGGCAAATTCTGCGATTGCTTTTAACCTTCCAAAGTGCATTCTAAGCAATTGAAACTTATTTTCTGCGCCGTTATCCACAAGTATCTCCCGGCTAGGGCGTCTTAATAAAGCACTCTTGTAAAATATAATCGGGGTCGCCCTACCGTGAAGGACCCGATCTATCTTTCAAACCTACACATCCAGATTAGCGTATTTGGCGTGCTCCTCGATGAATTTGCGGCGCGGCTCCACCGCGTCGCCCATCAGAGTTGAGAAGATTTTATCGGCCTCGGCGGGGTTTTCCAGATCGACCTTCTTCAGGGACCGGGTCTCGGGATTCATAGTGGTTTTCCAGAGCTGATCGGGGTTCATCTCGCCCAGGCCCTTGTAACGCTGTATCTGCACGCCCTGCTTGCCGAGACGTTCGGATATCCTGTCGCGTTCCTCCTCAGTGAAAGCATAGATCTCCTGTTTCCCCTTCTTGACGCGGAAAAGGGGCGGCTGGGCGATATAGACCATGCCTGCCTCTACAAGAGGCTTCATAAAACGGTAGAAGAAGGTTAAGAGCAGAGTCCTGATATGTGAGCCATCGATATCAGCATCGCACATGATGATGATTTTGCCGTAACGGCAATTTGTCGTGTCGAAATCCTCGCCGGTGCCGGTGCCGAGCGCCAGAATCATGGTCCGGATCTCTTCGTTGGAGAGGGCCTTGTCCAGGCGAGCCTTTTCGACATTTAAGATCTTCCCTTTTAGAGGCAGGATGGCCTGGTATCTTCGGTCACGCCCCTGCTTGGCGGAACCGCCGGCGGATGGACCCTCGACAATGAATATCTCGCAGAGAGCGGGATCGCGCAGGGAACAGTCGGCCAGCTTACCCGGCAGAGCGCCGGAATCCAGCGCCGATTTCCGTCTCACCAGATCGCGGGCCTTCCTGGCCGCCTCCCGCGAACGTGCCGCGGAGATACATTTTTCTACAATCTTTCTGGCAATCGGCGGGTTCTCCTCCATATACGATCCCAGCATATCCCCGACGATTGATTCCACGATGCCCTTGGTCTCGGAGTTGCCAAGCTTGGTTTTGGTTTGCCCCTCGAACTGCGGGTCGGGCACTCTTACGGACAAGATAGCGGTCAAGCCTTCCCTGACATCCTCACCCATCAGGGAGCTATCACCGTTTTTAAAGAGCTTATTTTTCGAGCCGTAGTTATTAATCAATCGTGTTAAGGCGGATTTGAAACCGACTAGGTGCGATCCGCCCTCTATGGTATTTATGTTGTTTACGTAACTGAATATGTTTTCCGCATAGCTATCGGTGTATTGAATCGCCAGCTCGACCTCGGTCCCCTCCCGTTCCTTGTGAAAATATATGGGCTTTGAATGGAGCGCGTTTTTATTTTCATTAAGATACCTGACAAAATCGCTGGGGCCGCCTTTATAGCGGAATGTTTCGGTTTTCTCCTCACCCTCGCGCTTATCGGTCAGGACTATCTTCAAGCCGCTGTTCAGGAAGGCCAGCTCTCTCAACCTCGATGCCAGGGTATCATAAGTGAAGATCATCTTCTCGAAAATCTCCTTATCGGGATAAAAGACTGTCCTGGTTCCGGATTTGGCCGCCGTGCCCTTTTTCTTCAGGGGGGTGACCGCATTTCCAAACTCGTATCTCTGGAAGTAAACGGTGCCATCCCGGGAGACCTCCACCTCGCACCACTCCGACAACGCATTGACGACCGAAACGCCGACCCCGTGCAAGCCGCCTGAAACCTTATATGAGCGATGATCGAATTTGCCGCCCGCATGAAGCGTGGTCATGACCACTTCCAGCGCCGGTTTCTTCTGCGTCGGGTGCATGTCCACAGGAATCCCGCGACCGTTATCCTCAACCATCACCGAACCGTCGTTGTTCAAAGCAACTTTTATCTCGTCGCAGAAGCCCACCATAGCCTCATCTATCGAATTATCGACTACCTCGTAAACCAGATGATGAAGTCCGCGGTTGCTAACATCGCCGATATACATTGCGGGCCGACGGCGTACAGCCTCGAGTCCTTTCAGTACCTGTATGGTAGTGGCGTCGTAATGATGCCCGGCCGCGGGAACAGATTTTGCGCTCATTGTGTCTTCGTTCATATTCTCCATCCTAAATAAATCGAATATCCTCGATCGAGTCCTCTCCCAACTCGGCTTTCAGTTTTGCCAG
>CBDVBL010000085.1:0-7474 GCA_965372205.1 uncultured bacterium | reverse complement strand
CTGGGATGAATTCTCCGACGATATGTCGTCGCTAATGAGCACCGGCCCCCATACGCTTGCCGACGGGGAGTCTGCGATTATCGAGATCGCCATTATTGGCGCTGATAATGAGGACGACATGATCGCCTGGGCCGCGCTTATCGGCCAGGCCGATATCGTTGACGGCGTGGTCGTTGGTCCTAACGGCGCCTGCTGTGACGACGCTACCGGTGACTGCGTTAATGATGTCTTCATCTTAGACTGTGCAGGCACCAGATTCGCCGCCAATACTATCTGCGATAACCTCGAGCCGCTATGCGGTGAGGTTCCCAGCTGCGATTATTTCGCTGGCGACTGTAACTGCAACGGCATACCGGCCGAGCTTCCGGACGTTATTGCCATGATCGGTATGTATCGTGGCACCGTGGAGCATTGTTACGAGTGCCCATGCCCGCCTCACGGTGATAACTTCGCGCCTTCTGCCGACCCGAACGGCAACTGCATATCTGACGAATTGCCGGACGTAGTTGCTGAAATCGGTATCTACAGAGGCACCGTTGAACCTGCCGGCTGTCAGGATTGTCCGCCCGATGGCAGAATTGCTCCAGGAGGTATTGTACCCTCCTTGAAGTCAAAGGCTAATTCTACCCAGCAGTCCGTGGACTAATAATCCACTGACTTTCTGAGTTAGTCTCGGCCTGAGACTAAAGTGAGAATCGGGGTCTTTGAAGACCCCGATTCTATTTATATGTGGAGACTAATCCTGCACGGCTCGGGTTTTTCTCTAATTCCATTCCCCCGGACAAGAACCCGATTCACAGCATGACATGCTTTTCCCCAACGCAGAAAAGTCATTGAGAAGGCGCACTGAAGAATTATATATCAGCCCCGGAAGGCGCTGGTTTCAAAAAGCTCATCTATGCAACTCTGCCATCGGTTTGAAGAACCGCCGGCAGTCTATAATCCTCGATACCCGTTTTTTGCCTTTGAATTTGATGATCGCCAGTGGGTGGCGATAGACTTTAACGCCGTCTGGAAACGCCTTCCTGGGAGCGAACCGCTTGTTATAGGCCATATCCCGGATGGCGAATGTCCAGTAATCCCCTGCGCGAAGGTTCCGCCTCTTGCCTTCATCATGAAAGGTGGCCTTGATTCCTCGTCCCAGATCGTAAACTGTTTTTTCAGAAACAGGTGAAATATATCCCGACCACCGGCGAAGCCTCGGTGCAAGGAAATATTTCGGCCTTGATCTGCTGCCAATCTGAAATCTCCTCAATAATGGATGAATAAGGGAATCGAGGGTTATCTGAAGGCCTGTCTCATCGTGCGTTATGGTCCCTATTCTGGCCATCTGGCCCCCCTGCCGGTGATGCTCGGTTAAAAAATTCGAAATCTCAACCCAGTCGCCCTCCTTCAGGGACTCACCCGTTACGGCCTCCACCTCCTCGACAATCAGCGAGTCGTTACCAACAACACTCAACACTCTCACTACCGTGGCGGCATTCTCATCGGACCATTTCAATCCCTCGCTGTAACCGCCGTTGGAATCGGCCCCCCGGTGAAGCTCGACTCGGAAATGCAGGTTCCCCGGTATAAGCCCCCCCCCCACATCAACTTCCCCGAAGCTTATGGGAATTTGATAGGCGGTTTCTTCGATCTTCAGCGTCAGAAGCAGATCGTTCCCGGAAAAAACATCCGCAATATATTCCTCCGCCTTCCGGGGCGTGTCGATTTCATCGGACACATACTCAAACTTCACCTGCGCTACAAGTTTCTGTCTCAGGCAGGTATCTGGCCCTCCGAGAGCCGGTTCCCTGATGGCCTCGTCGTCGATGTAGCTTATTGTCTTGTTCCAGACTTCCACGTAGACCAGGACATCGCCGCTTCCCTCTGGAAATTCGGGTTCAGGATAATCCGGCTGGGCTCTGAACATCATATCTTTTTCAAACGAACACGGATAACCTCCGATATATGCAACACCGCATCCTATGGAAAAATCAATGATTCCGCCTGAGCCTCTGCTGAATTTGTCGATTCTCAGCGCGCTTGAATTATCAGAAGTAATCTCATTGGGACACAGCGGCACCGCCAGACAACCCAGAGAATCGCAGATGAGCTGTCTGTAGCGCTCATTCCAGATCTCGGTCTGTTCGTTCCAGTCCGAATCCAGATCAACACGTCCTTGTTGTTTCAAAACCGATAGATAATTGTTGCCAGGCTTGAAATTAAAGCGTGAAAAATCGCCTTTCACGGCGTCTCCTAACAGCTTAAGATACTTGCAGTTAGCAGCCGGCACCGCTCTGAATCCAGAGATTCCCGCCGCCGGATCTCATCTTGTTCATATCACCATGTCGCGTCGCCGTCAAGAAATAATCCAGCTGATGCTCCGGGCGAGAGAGTATGAGACCGGAGAAACTGGAACGATTCTGTTCTCAACTGCATCGTTTTTTCCTCTAAGTTTCCTTCTGAAAATCCATATCTGAAAACAGCCTGATAATTATTTGATCAAAATCGCTCCATACGGCATCAATTTGAATCCCTATTTTTCATAGTAAAATAGAACTTGTTTGTAAATCACAGATTATGGGGAGAACCCGCAATATCGAGTTCCGGGGATAAGATCCGGGCCTATATAGAGCGCCATAAATCTGCCGAATTAAATCATGACGCCGGAACATTGCCCGGAATATCAGAAGATCCTGGTGAAGCCGGCGCCCAGAAGAGGAGTGCAGAATGGAAATCAATAAAGAAGTCGTTATTAGAGCAAGCCTGGAGGACGTCTGGTCATACCTCGCTGAAGAGGGAAAGTCGGGGCATATCTGGAGTTCAAAAAACAAAGCCGGCCTCAAAAAAGGGGGTTTTTTGAGGTTCTCCGGATCTAAGGAGACGTTGAAAGTCAGAAACACCAAACCGCCCAGACATCTCTCCCTCAGCGGAAAATCCAGGGCGGTCTCCATAACAACAAACTGTGATCTTCTACCCAGGGGGAAGCGAACCGTTTTGAAAGTAACGATTAGCGGATGGGAGATGATGGATCAGGAAGAAGCTCGCAAAGAGGTGCCCCGGGTCTCTCTCGAATGGGAAAGGAGATTGAATCTCATAAAGCGCACCATAGAATCGGCTCAAAAACCTGCGGTCAAGTAGATCAGCCAGAGTCCATATAAAAAGGTCGCAGTTTACTCTCCAATCACCGCTGCAGTTTTTTGCATTTAAGGATCGATAATACCACTATTGCCACGGGAGAAGTCTCTACCAGCCGACTAAGTGGAATATCTGTATTCAATTAAAGACCTACCCGATCAATTTCTGGAACATTCCGCACGCCTGTCATGTTAGAAACATAATGTCGCTATATTATTCGATGTACAGAGATGCTTCACACTTGACAATATCCGGTCAATATATATATTTAAATGTTAGTGCGATATTCCTCTTAGGATATTCGACGGGAGATTATTCTTAAGGAATATTGCGTTATCATTTTGACGGGGGTCTGCTCGCTGATCATCCCCAGGCAGATCCCTGATTTTCTGGAGAGGAATATGGAATTTTCCCGGGAATCTTTAGGTCGGAATCTGGTAAAGACTTTTCGCAGTTTATTTTTTCTATTTCTTGCGACCATATTCGCCATCATTGGTGGATGCGGCGAGGAAAAGGTGATCATCCGATATCTGGAGGTTCCGCCGCCTGTTGAGCTGGTGTCGCCGCCTGTTGACACTTTCGTTACCGAGGGCATTCTTACTTTCCTCTGGAGCTCCAGCGAAAAAGCGGTCCGTTACCAGCTTCAGGTATCCTCCTCCGACAACTTCATCAGTAGAACCATCGATATCAAAACGACGGATACCTCATATGTCAACCAATCGGAATTGGTCAACGATAGCTATTTCTGGCGGGTTCGCGGAGAGAATGGAGACGGTCTGAAAGGCGATTGGTCGGATGCCGAGATCTGGACCTTCCACAAGAGCGACTATGTAAATTACATGGAACTCATCTCGAGCACGATTACTGTCGGCACAGCCCAGGATGTTTTCGTCCGCGGGGATACTGCCTACGTTGCGGACGGGCAGGCCGACCTCACCATCGTGAACGTCATCGATAAACACAATCCATTCATAATCAGGAACATCGATACCACCGATGACGATTTCGCCAAGGGGGTCTATATTGCGCCTGGCGATACCGTCCCGTACGCTTTCGTTGCAGATATGGATGGGAAAATCCAAGCCATACATGTCAGAGATACGACCTTTCTATTTAACAACACCATCGGATTTAATCAAAATCTGGAGGATCTGACCGGAGTAATCCGTACCGACACGTTATGGCTGTTCGCGGTCTCATCAGGCTTTGGACGGCGAAAATTATCTTATTATCAGATAACTTACGACCCGATTCCGGTCGAGGGGATGTTCGGCGAATTGGACATGCCGGCGGATGCTAATGGAGTCTGGGCTGATTCGCAATATGCATATATAGCCTGCGGCGTTGCAGGATTGATGATCGTAGACGTTGAGGACATACTGAATCCCATTCTAATATCCAGCTATGACCTCGAAGGCAGCGCTCTTTCGATAGACGTTTACGGCGACTACACTTATATTGCCGCCGATCGCGCCGGTTTTTTCATCATAGACACCACGGATAAGTATAATCCCGTCATAGCTACTCAGATAAACACCTCCGGCCGGGCCAACGACGTTCATGTCGTAGGGGATTATGTCTTCATCGCAGACGCCTCCAGTGGACTTAAGGTTGTTGACGTTTCCATTCCTTATTCTGCGCACCTCGTAGCGACATACGATACGCCCTATGCGTACGGTGTATGGGCCGATTCCGATTTCGTTTATCTCTGCGATCGAGACGAAGGTTTGATGATTTTTGAAAATTTGGTTATGCAGTAGGAACAATAGATTCAGGCATCTCGGGAGGACTCATGAGGAACATGCTAAGATTCACAACTCTGATCATTTTGATATCTGCGGTATCAATGGTGCCGGTGGGCGCTGCCGATGCGGTTAGAATCGTATCCGACATAAGAAACGAAACCGCCGGACTTCGTGTCGATCAGAGCAGCAAAACCGAAGCAAAAGTCAACCTTGAAGTGCCTGCCGTAGAGCTTTCGCCGGTAAGCTTGAACGGCGTTGATTATCAGGAAGTTCAATTGCCCGAAACGGAATTCCTTTTTGCCGGAGAGTTGGCTGAGGAAGGCGAACCGGCCCTGCCGGTTTTGACCACGTATCTCGCCGTCCCTGACCAGGCCGGGATCGATTTCACGATCAAGTACTCCGGTTTCGATATCATCGAAGACGTAGACATACCGCCGACCCAGCCTATGCAGATGGAATCGGGACAGGAACCCGTTCCTTTTACGCTGGATCAGGCTACATATAGCCGCAATGAGTTCTACCCCGGAAACCTGGCGGAGGTACATGATCCGGTAATAATGCGGGATCTGAGAATGGTTCAGATATCCATGTATCCGGTCCAGTATAATCCCGTCAGCCGCCAGCTAAAGATCTACCGCAATCTGTCGGTTTCGCTTTCCTTCACCGGAGAAAATATCGTAAACCCGAAAACGACCCGTCATGAATATCTGTCCGACGGATTCTACCCGATATATCGATCCATGGTTGCCAATTTTGATCAGTTCTTTTCAACTACCGAGGTTCGCCGGGGCGGGTACCTCATACTCGTCAAGGATCAATTCGCGGATACTCTCAAAGCTGTAGCTGATTGGAAACACAAGAAAGGATACACTGTCCACATTGCGCCGACCAGCGAAATAGACCCCAACGGTGATAGCCCCACCCAATACGAAGTATTCGATTACATCCAGAACGCATACGAGACGTGGGATGTACCGCCTGAATATGTCATGATAGTCGGTGACGAGGACAACACCAGCTATTCAGGTATTGCTGATTATCCATACAGCGGTTATGCATCAGATCATCCTTATTCAATGGTGGACGGCAATGATTATCTCCCTGATATTTTTGTCAGCCGTCTTTCCGTCGATAACATGAGTCAGCTTCGGGTTGCCGTGAGCAAGATCCTGACTTATGAGAGCCAGCCGTTCATGGACGATCCCGAGTACTGGCTCCGCGGATTATCGGTGGCAGGAAACATCAATGCTACGACGCCAAGGCTTACAGTCCTGTGGGCTCGCAAGCAACTGCTTGAGCATGGTTTTCTCCGGGTCGATACTTCCTTCGCCTGGAATAGTTACGATCCCGGGCCATATCAGACCCTTGAGGCAATGAATAGAGGGGTTTCCATTGTCAGTTATCGTGGATGGGCCACTCCGTCGGGCTGGCTTGAACCAACATTTAACAACAGCCACTTAAACCAGGTTCAAAATAATAATAAGATCGGTGTAATGGCCTCAATCGTCTGTGGTACCGGCAACTTCGGTTCTTCCTATCCGGATCCCTGCTTTGGTGAAACCTGGATCAGAATGGGCTCTTTATCCAGCGGTCTGAAGGGCGGTCCTGCGTTCTTCGGTTCTACCGATGGCAGCACGCACACACGCTGGAACAACCCCATAATGACCGGTTACTACTGGGGCATCCTAGCCGAAGACATTTATCATTTTGCAGCCGCCGCCGTCAGGGGAAAGATACAGCAATACAATACTTTCCCTCGCTCCCGGAGCTCGGAAATCCGAAAGTATTTTCACACCTACAATATGCTCGGTGATCCGGAGCTGGAGGTAAGAACCGCTGTCCCGAAAACCATCAACGTATCGCATCCTCAATCTCTCGGCCTGGGCATTAACTATATCCAGGTTATCGTTACCGATTACAGGGATGTACCTCTGGAAGGCGCATACGTTACGTTAGTGAAAAGTTTCCTTGAAATAGAGGATGTTTTCGAGGTTGGCAGAACCGATGCCTACGGGAATATATCTTTCACATTCGATGCCAGCTCGATCGGGACGATGTATCTTACGGTCTCCGGTCGCGACCTCTATCCCTACCAGGGCGCTGTTTCAATTACCAGAGACGAACAGGCAGTCGGTTACGAATCTCATGCTATCGACGATGATAATTCCGGATATTCTTCGGGTAATGGAAACGGGATCGCCAACCCGGGCGAGACGATCGAACTTTCAGTTGATCTGGAAAATTTCAGCGACGACCAGACAGCATACGACATCAACGTTACTCTCGATCCTATCGATGAAGATATGGTAGTTGTTTACGACGCCGATCGCGACTATGGTGATATCGGGGCCGGCGAAATCGTTTCATCGGAGACTCCCTTTGTTCTCAGGATTAACCCTCATGCTCAGGATAGCGATGAGACCCGGCTAAAGATAACCGCCACCGACGGAAATGATAATTCATGGTACTCCGTAGTGGAGATTCCAGTCAAGGCACCGAAATTAATGGTAAGCGATGTGTCATTCCCGGGAGGAAACGGCAGACTCGATCCCGGCGAAACATTAGACATGATTCTGACCCTGGAGAATATGGGGTCTGTGGATGCGGAA